>NZ_JANCLM010000040.1:0-62867 GCF_024259445.1 Pseudomonas sp. DVZ6 | reverse complement strand
TTGCGTAACGGCAGCGACGCCAATGGCCAGCGCGGCGTTCTCCAGGCACTGGGCCTCGATCTGCAGAGCGCCAATCTGGACAACCACGGCGGGCGTATCGCAGCAGTGGGCGGTGATGCGCTGATCCGCGCCGGGCAGCTGGATAACCGCGACGGCGGCATCTCCGCCAGCGGCCTGCTCAAGGTCACCGGCGCCAGCCTGCTCAACGGTGGTGACGCGCGTGGCGAAATGGTCGGCCAGCGTATCGAACTGGGGCTTAATGGCGCCCTGGACAACCGCAGCGGTGTCGTCGAAAGCGCCAGCACCCTGGCCATTACAGCCGCCAGCCTGGACAACCAGGGGGGACAACTGCGTGCCGTGGGCACCAGCGGCAAGAGCCAGTTCGCCATTGGCGGGCTGTTCGACAACCGCAACGGCCAGGTGGAGATCGGCAGCAGTGACCTGACCCTCGGCGCCGGCCTGCTGCAGAACGTCGGTGGCAAGGTGCTGCACGCGGGCAAGGGCGTGTTGGACATCGACACCACCATCCTCACCCAGGCTGGCGGTAGCCTCAGCACCCGCGGCGGTCTGACCTTGACCGCCGACAGCTGGACCAACGCCAGCGTGATCCAGGCCGGGCGCCTGACGGTCAACGTCAACAACCTCACCCAGACCGACGGCGGCCAGTTGCTGGCCCTCGACAGCCTGGTGGGCAACGGCGGCAATTGGAGCAACGATGGCCTGATCGCCAGTGACGGTACCCTCAGCCTGAACCTGGGCGGCAGCTATGGCGGCAATGGTCGGGTCAGCAGCCTGGGCACGCTGGGGTTGAGCGCGGCGCAGATGGCCCTGGGCTCCAATGGCAGCGTCACGGGCGTGGGCAACACCACGATCAATATTGCGGGTCTGTTGAGCAACCAGGGGCGGTTGAGCACGGCGGGCGATCTGCTGGTCAACGCCGGTAGCGTGAACAACCTGGGGACTTTGGGTGGCAACCAGCTGGTACGGGTGACCAGCGATAGCCTGCGCAATGACCATGGGTTGCTGTTCAGCGGCGGGGGCATGCAGCTGTACGCCAGTAGCCTGACCAACTTCTATGGGGATGTTTACAGCCAGGGTGGGCTGACGGTGGCGCGGGATGGGGCGGGCGGTCTAGCAGATCTGGTGGATAACGTTTCTGGCAGTTTGGAAAGTGCCGGGGACATGCGTCTTAATGCCACGAACATTCAGAACAGGAAAGAAATATTCAAGACCACTGGCACGCCGAAGTGGAGTGCGATTGGTATGCGACAGACCGGGCAGCTTGCCGGGCATATGGTGCTTGAGGAGTATTACGAGAAAAAAGTAGAGATAGATTCCCCTGCGGGAGCAATTAGAGCCGGACGCGATCTTTCTGTACTGGGCACTCGCATGGAGAACGCGGCCTCGGTGATAACGGCTGGGCACGATATCGCAGTCAATGTGCAGGATTTTATTAATGAAGGTAAGGCACTAGGTACCTATTCCGAGCTGAAGTCATTTGCACTTCCTAATTACTACGCAAAAAATGCATGGCCTTTCTGGAGTGCAGTTACGACCTATAATGCTGCTCATGATCCTGGATACACCCAGGTTACCGCAGGTTTCCGTAAAAATCGCTACAACGTCGGCACGATGCGCTTCTGGGATGCCAACTGGAACGAATCGCGAACGACTCCGTCGTTTCACCAGGCCGGACCTTCTGGAAATGGTAACGATATAGTTTATGTCGGTTGGACGCAGTATCTTGGCGGCTTCAATATGAGCGCCTTCGGGGCCGCACCTGCTTACAATCCGAACTCCACAGTGCCCCTTCCAGCGGCTGTGCAAGGTATCAATTTCTTTGAAACTCGAACTGTTGTGCACGACGGACAAGTTGGCGCAGCAAATGCTGTCGTTCAGGCGGGTGGTCGGGTCAGCATCAATGCAACCAAGAGTCTGACCAACAGTGTTATCCAGGAAGGGCTTACGGTCAGTGGTCCGACCGCCAAGGCGTTCGACCCGAAACTCCCAGGGGCGTCCGGTAACACGCTTATCAATATTCATGCCCAGCTTCCCCCTGACCTCGCGCAACAGCAGGTCAATCCGCTTGCCTTTGGCGGCTTTACGTTACCTACCGGTCAGAATGGCCTGTTCCGCCTGAGTGGCCAGGGTGGGAGCGTTTCGGGTAGCCCAGCCCAGAGCTGGAAGCTTGGCAGTGCAGACGTCACGATCCAGGACCGTCGGGCGATGGTGTCCGGCACACAGCCTGGGGCGTTGCAGGCCATCGATGCCAGAGCGGTAGAACAGAATCATCAGCAAATCGACCGAATTGCCCATCAGGGTGGAGCCGTGGGTGGCACTGCCAGCGCCATCGGTGTCAACGCGCCGAATGGCGCGCCGGTTGAAGTATCCCTGTCGCAACGACATCCCGGTGCCGATGTTCGCGAGTTGACTGCCGGTGGCAACCTGGGCATCAGCGCTCGTCCTGACATCCCGGGGGTCACCCGGATGCCGGATAGCCAACACACCAGCAAGCCACACAAGTACCTGATCGAGACCAACCCGGTCCTGACCGACCTCAAGCAGTTCATGAGTTCCGACTATCTGCTCGGCAACCTGGGCTATGACCCGGACCAGAGCTGGAAGCGCCTTGGCGATGGTCTCTACGAGCAACGTCTGATCCAGCAAGCGGTGGTAGCCCGTACCGGCCAACAGTTCATCGATGGCCAGACCTCCGGCGAGCAGTTGTTCAAGTACCTGATGGACAACGCCATCCGCAGCAAGGACCAGCTCCAGCTCAGCCTGGGTGTGGGCCTGACGGCCTCCCAGGTGGCGGCGCTGACCCATGACATCGTGTGGATGGAAAAGCACGTGGTCAATGGCGAGGAAGTGCTGGTCCCGGTGCTCTACCTGGCCCAGGCCAACAACCGCTTGGCGCCCAACGGGGCGCTGATCGCCGGCCAGGACGTACAACTGATCGCCGGCGAGAACCTGACCAACGCCGGTACCTTGCACGCCAGCCGCAACCTGTCCGCCACCGCCGGCAACAACCTGGTCAACACTGGCCTGGTCCAGGCGGGAGAACGCCTGGAACTGCTGGCCGGCAACAACCTGAGCAACAGCGCCGGCGGCATCATCACCGGACGCGATGTGAGTCTCACGGCGGTCAACGGCGACATCATCAACCAGCGCGACCAGGTTCGCCATGCCATGTCCTATGGTGGTGTGACCAACCAATGGGACTATCTCGACAGCGCCGCGCGCATCGAGGCGTCCAGTGGCTTGGCCCTGAAGGCGGGCCAGGACATCAAGAACATCGGTGGCGTGATCAAGAGCGAGGGGGACCTGTCGCTCAGTGCCGGCCGCGACGTGAGCCTGTTGGCGGTCGAGCAGCGCGAGGGGTTCTATAGCGGATCCCGGCGTAGCAGCGCAGTGCAGCAACATGGCGCCAGCCTTGAGGCCGGCCGCGACCTGAGCATCGGCGCCAGCCGCGACCTCACCGCCGTGGCCAGCCAGATCGACGCGGGCCGCAACCTTACCCTGGCCGCCGGCGAGGACCTGAACCTGACCTCCGCCGCCAACGAAGCCCACAGCTTCAGCCGCAGCAAGAAGGTCACCCAGTCCAATGACCAGGTCACCCAGGTCTCGACCACGGTCAAGGCCGGTGGCGACGTCTCGCTGTCCGCGGGCCAGGACATGGCCATCGTCGCCAGCCAGGTCAAGGGCAAGGGCGCTGTCGATATCGATGCCGAGCGCGACCTGACCATCGCCTCCGAGCAGAACGAAAGCGCTTCGTACTACCTGAAGAAGAGCAAGGGCTCGTTCGGTCGCAGCAGCTCCAAGCAGCAGGAGAGCTACCACAGCACCAACGTCGCCTCGGTGATCGAGGCCGGTGGCGACCTGACCGTCAACGTCAGCAAGAAGGAGGGCGGCGGCATTGCCCTGGACGGTGGTCGCGATGTCTCGGTGATCGGCAGCCAGCTCAAGGCCGGCGGCGATGTCATGCTCGGTGCCACCGGCGATGTGGCGGTGCTGTCCGGCGTCGAGGAGCACGGCGAGTACAGCAAGAAGACCAAGTCCGGCTTCCTGGGCCTGTCGAAGAGCGGCAAGAGCCAGCTGCAGACCCAGGCCAAGCAGGTCGGCAGCGAGCTGGATGCGGGTAACGACATCGTCATCGCCGCAGGCAGCGATGTGCGCCTGCGCGCCAGTGAGGCCAATGCCGGCAAGGACGTCGAGCTGCGTGCGGGGTTGATCGACAAGGCGGGTGACATCAACCTGGTGTCGGCCAATGACACGGCCTATAGCCGGTCGGAGGAATACAAGAAGAAGTTCAAACTGTCGCTTTCCCCCGAGATCATCCTGAACCCGGCAGCGCTGATGATGCCGATCGCACCGGGCACGGTCCTGCCATCGGTGTCGATCGGTTCGGCCAAGGCTTCCGGGCAGGAGGCTCGCAGCAGCACCAGCGTCGGCAGTCAGGTGAGTGGTGAGCATGACGCCACCCTGCAGGCGGCTCGCGATATCAACGTGCTGGGCAGCGGTGTCAGCGCCGTGCGCAACGTCAGCCTCAACGCCGGGCGCGATGTAAATGTCAGCGCCGCGCAGAACCAGAGCGACAACTCGCACTGGTCGAGTTCGAGCAAGACAGGCCTGCGTTTCGACAGTGACGACAACGGCATGAACTTCTTCGCCGGTGTCGAGAAGGAGAAGGCCAAGGACCGTCTGCGCGAGCAGCTGGCTGCTGGTAGTCGCATCCAGGCCGGGCAGGATCTGGATGTCAAGGCCGGTCGCGACATCAACCAGACTGGCTCCGACCTGGTGGCCGGACATGACATCAGCCTGGGCGCCGGTCGCGATATCAACATCGACGCGGGACGCGAAACCCGTATCCAGGAACAGGAGCGTGAGTACGAGGGGCACGGTATCAGTGGCTCGGTCAATCATAACCTGGGCAAGACCAAGGACGCGCTGAGCAACACCGGCAAGGGCGAGAATGGGGTGAGCAAGGGCTCCAGCGCCCTGCAGACCCTGGATGCGATCAGTCAATTCCTCGCCGGCCCGACCGGTGACGGCAAGATCGGCAGCAGCAAGCAGACCAGCAGCCAGCAAAGTGTCGAACAGAACAACCGTCCCTCGACGCTGGACGCTGGCAACGATGTGAAGCTGCAGGCGGGCAACGACGTCAATATCAAGGGCAGCCAGGTGCAGGCCGGGCGGGATATCGACGTCAAGGGGCGCGATATCAACATTGATGTGGCCAAGGGCAGCAGCAGCCAGGAAAGCAACCGGTCGCAGAGCTGGGGGGGCATCCACGGCGGTACCAGCGGTGGCTTCAAAATTGGTATTGGTGGTAGCCACGGCATTGCCAGCAACGACAGCCAGCAGGGTACTTCGACGCCAGCGCAACTGGAGGCCGGGCGCGATGTCCGGATCGAAGCCAGCAACGATCTGAACATTATCGGTAGCCAGGTGAAGGGCGGGCGTGATGTCGAGTTGAACGCTGGCAACGACCTGAACATCCGCGCCGCGCAGAATGACAGTCAGCAGGAGCAGAACCGCCGCAGCGGCGGTGGCGAGGTGGGACTGACCTTCGGCTCAGAAGGTGTTGGGGTGTATGCCAGCGTCAACCTGGGCAAAGGACATCTCGAGCGCGAGGCCCAGCGCCATGAGCAAGCCTATGTCTACGCCGGTGACCAATTGAAGTTCACCAGCGGCAAGGACACCAACATCAAGGGTGCCCAAGTACGCGGCGACGAAGTGATCGGCCGTGTCGGCGGCAACCTCAACGTGGCCTCAGCGATCGACACAGGCGAGGTAAAGGGCAACGAGTTCGACATCAATGCCACCGTCACCGTGGGCCCGGGTGCCGGTGTCAGTGGCTCGGTCGGCTATGGCAAGACCACTGGCAAGACCGAGTGGGTCGAGGACCAGACGCGCATCACCGGGCGTGATAAGGTCGATATCCGCACCGAAAACCACACCCAGCTCGACGGTGCGCTGATCGCTGCCGACAACGGCAATCTCAAGCTTGATACTGGCACCCTGGGATTCAGCGATATCGCTGGCAAGGATCAGGAGCACGGTTACTACCTGAACGTGGGGGGTAGCTGGAAAAAGGGTTCGGCCAATGCCGATAAAGACCCGTCCAATGGCAAGGTTGCCGAAGGCGAAGGTAAGGGGGAGAAGGGCTCGAAGAGCCAGACCAGCTGGAGCGTCAGCGGCTGGGAGTATGAAAAGGACCGTGAGCAGACCGTCCGTGCCACCGTGGGTGCAGGTGATATCACTGTGCGCAAGGACGCCGAGACCGGCCAGGACTCCACCGTCGGCCTGAACCGTGACCTCGACAAAGCCTATGAGATCACGCGGGACAAGGAGTCGCGCACCGATCTCTATGTGACCGACAGCTCGCTGCACGATGCGCTGAATCCGAAAGAGACGCTGCAGAAGTGGAGCGATGGTCTCCTCGACTACGACAAGACGGCGCTGAAGAACTTCGAAGCCGCGAGCGTTGGGATCAATGCCTCCCTCAATCGCCTGGAACGGTTGATGGGGCGTGAGTTGGCGGCAGGTGTCACTGGCGTCACTAGTCGCGAGTTCGCTGAGCAAACCCTGGAGCAACTGATTCTCAGTGGTAAGAGCCGGGCTGATGCCATGGCGATGATGGCGGATGAAAAGTTCCAGCAGAACGTCTTGGGTGAGTTGAGCCGCTTCTGGAACATCGAGCCGGAGACCATTGCACAAGCGAAGGCGGTAGTCGAAGAGACGTTGAAACCGAGAGATGGACAACCTGGCGTTGTCCTGCCAGACATTGATATCGACGCAGAAAAACTGACGCTGCTGCAAGACAATCTGCGCTCGTTGTCGAGCGTTCAAAGGTTCATTGATCAGAATCAGGACAAAGCTCAGGCCATCGGCATCGTGCTGGCGCTCACCCAAGGACCCAAGGGGGTAATCCAGGCCGTAGCCATGAGCGCGGCAGAGCAGACGCCACTCGGTCAGGCGTTGATGGAGCGTCTGCACGGCATGCAGGAGTATGTGGGGCAGAAAATTGCCGAACACATGGAAGGGCAGGGCCTGAAGAAAGAAGACGATTTCGATCGGTATCTCATGGGCGGCGGGAATCTAATTGCCAGTATCATCGGCACGGGGATCTCGTCTATTCGCAAAGGTGGTAGCGTTAAAGACTCGCCTAATGATCACGCCAAGTCGACGGGAGATAAAGGAAACGAAGAGCATTTTGCCAAACCGGGCGAGCCGACCGGTTCTGACGGAAGTCGCTCTACAGATGGGAGGGGGCAGGAGTCCAAGCCTGATGAGGTATCTACCAAGTCGCATACGGCAATGGAAAAGCTCGCGAATGAGCGCATGGATGACCTGATTTCGCAGTTTTCCAATAAGTCACTACCGCCAAAGGATTTTGAGCTAACAATAAATGGAAAAACGTTGAAGGCAGATCCGGGGGTTAGTAAAAATGCCCCAGTATATGTAGGTGCTTCGGAAGGTATGGTGAAGTCCTATTTTATGCAGCTCGGAGGTGTTGAACAGCTACCAGCACCCAAGTCGATCACCATTCGAGGTCAAGCTGTCGATCTTTATGCATTGGTCCGGGCCGATGGTGTAAAAATAAATTTGCGCAATGGTTCAAGCTCTACTGCAGAGTCCGGCGCCCAATGGACAATTGATATCATTGGGCATCCAGGAGTGAAAGCTCCAAAATTAGAGGTGAAATTCAAATGATTTCATGCTGTCGAGACTCAGAAGAGTTCAGGGAAATTGTGGAGTGGAGTCAAGGTTTAGCCGTTGATGCATTGTGGTTAAGCGTATGCAAGATATACTCGGATGAGGGTTATAATGACCGTAAGCATATTTTCTTAGAAGTGCTGGCTACCCTACTTCTAGAGGGTAGGGTATTTCTCGCTAGTGGGGAACCATTGGTCGGAGCTGTTGCTGAACAAATTGCTGCATTTGATTTGGCTTGGCCTGCAGAAGAAGACATCGACGAAGCGCTATTTTGGGTTACCAAAGATGGAAATAGTTGGGTGCCCGGAGGCCTCGTTTGGATTTACGAGGATGGTACGGAAATATGGACATAATCAGTATGCCCCGCGTCGGTGTGGTTTGAGTAAAGTAGTTGACTTTGTTTTGAGGAAAAGGAGGTGGATCTATTTTTTTTCTACTATAGTTTCGATTCCTTTAGGCGAAGGTGTCTAGCGGTTACAGAAAATGAAAAAGGGGACAGATTTATTTTTCCTGCTCTAGTTTCGATCCTGTAGTGGAGAAGGGGTCGAACAGTCATGCAGGGCAGGTCGAATCTAGAGCAGGAAAAATAAATCTGTCCCCTTTTGCGTTTTTTTGCGTTACATAGGCAGGCTATTAATAGCTTGTTAGGGAGATAAAATGGCTAAGTTTCTATGTCGATGCACTCATGTCATTAGCTTGGTTAGTTCTCCTGTTTCAGAGGAGTTCACTCTCGTTCCAAATAAGTTGTTGTATGAGTTGGCGGGGCGAGCTGATAAAGGAAGAATCCCTTTTGATGAGTTTTTTGATCGTATAGATGTAGTTGGTAAAGAGGCTATTACTTGTCCTGCGTGCGGTCGAGTTTGGATAAGAAAGGATGAAGGGGCAGAATATTGGCCCTATCTTGAAGAAAAGGAATAGTATGCCATCCGGGGCAGATGTATTTTTACTGCTCTAATTTCGGTTCCTGGTGGCGAAAAGCGAAAAAGGGGACAGACTTATTTTTCCTGCTCTAGTTTCGATCCTGTAGTAGAGAAGGGGGCGAACAGTCATGCAGGGAAGGTCGAATCTAGAGTGTAGAAAATAAACCTGTCCCCTTTGCGCTACTTTAGTGATAAAGGTGTTCTCTGATAAAACCGGTAACTTGATAAGTACCTTCCCGGTTAAGGTGATGAACTAATGAGGTCTCTCCCTGTGCATGTGTGGCGTGAGCTTCAGTTGGCTGTGATGCTGCTTAGTGAAGAGTCATCGTTAAGAGATGTTCTTGGGGTTATTCTTTTGTGGGTCAGAGGTAATTATAAGTATTTTACTGTTGGGCCGTTTTTGAGTTATGGGGTCGATGAGTTTTCGAATGTAAATGAAAGTTTGATGCCTGTTGATTATTCGTCATTTTTACCTAGTGATATAACACGCTTCAAAAAGGTCATTCTGGGACATCAGGCTAAGGACGTTGAGTCTATAGCGCGGTTTCTACGCGATACAATCGAGGCCTTGATAACTGTTGAAGTTGATAAACAATGCCCTAGGTGTGAGTCTACTGGGCTGCGCGTCTTTATAGGTAGGCATAACGGGTTACTGGCTTACCAATGTGACGTTTGTGGTCATTCCCATTACATAGACGGATCCAAGGTGGAAGCTGGTGGGTTAGAATTTGTAAGTGAGGGAGTGTTGCGAAATATTGGTATGATTTAATGGTGTAAAAAGGAAAAAGGGGGCGGATTTATTTTTCCTGATTTATTTTTCTTGCTCTAGTTTCGATCCTGTAGTGGAGAAGGGGTCGAACAGTCATGCAGGTAAAATGGGACAGCTTTATTTTCCCTGCTCTAATTTCGGTCCTAGCAGTCATGCAGGGGCGGTAAAAATTAGAGTGGGGAAAATAAATCTGTCCCCTTTACTGGTGCTTTTTTACTGATGGATACTAGGCTTATATGGAAATAGTCTTCTTCTGGAGTGGCGAAGGTAGCGACCGCGAGCCAGGCTGTCGGTCTGATGTGCTCGGTCGTGATGGAATAGATTTCTTAGCGTGCTTGCTGACTGATCATGGCGGACAAAAATATGAAAGCACGATAGCTTGGCTGGATGAAGGGCTATCTAGAGTCGGCTTGGTAAGGTCTGGAACTATTGGTAGTTGCGATTGGAGTCGTGATAGTTGGGGGGTGGAGCTCAAGGGTCAAGTTGCAAAGATATATTCGCTATGTGATGAAGGCTGTTGTTTTGTTTTGAGTATTAATGATTTTGAGAAGGCGCTCTTAGACTGGAAGAAATTTATTATGACTGTCTGAAAGTGAAAGGTCGCAGGTGCCTCGCTGGACAAAGACCGGAAAGTGGTAGGTCTATTTTTTCTACTCTAATTTCGATCCCTTTAGATGAAGGTGTCTAGCGGTCATGCAGGGGGGATAGAAGTTAGAGTAGGGGGGTGAATTTGTCCCCTTTTATCGTACCATTTTATACTTGGCTCAGTTCGTGCGGCAGATACGACCAGCCGTTCTAGCTGGAGAGTCGGTAAACTATTGGGCTATTCTTATCTACTCAGGCAGCAACCTAATGCTGACTGGCGTGACGTTGACCGCTCGAGACTCCATCGGTTTACAATGTGGATATATCCAGCCCTAGCATCAATGGAATCAAGTAATGCTTGCCGACCTAATGAAGCTGTTGCCTCCACCGGCTTCTCCTGCCTACTCGAACCCTGACTGGGCAAGAGTGGAAAATGACCATGGCATCCGATTGCCTGCTGACTACAAGGCTTACATCGAGCGTTTTGGGGCGGGGTGCATAGACGATTTTTTATGGGTAATCGATCCATTCTTCAGCAGTAGTGATCTGAATATCTATAAAGGTGATTACTTTCGTGAATCTTATGCGGTGATGAAAGCTGAGTTCCCTGGTGACTATCCTAGGCCAGCCTACCCAGCTCAGGGGGCGTTTTGGCCTTGGGGATTCACTGAAAATGGCGAGACGCTGGTGTGGATTGTTAACGATGAACCAGACTCTTGGTCCGTTGCGCTTCATAGTGTGGACCAGGGGGAGGAAGATCTAATCGCCTGTGGTTGTGTTGAGTTTTTATGTAAGCTGCTCAGAAGTGAGATCCACTCACGACTCTTGCCGGAGGATTTCCCCAGTGGAGGAGGATCTCCTTATCGTTTCGTGCCTTTCAAGTAGTCGCTATATGTTGTGGGGCTGAGTTTGTCCGCTTTTGTACGGCTTCCTGAATGTTTGATAGCAAAAGGTGGTTGGGAGAATTACATTGAATTAACAAGTGGCGGCGGAGAAAATAACGCTGGGCAATTGAAAGGGTTAGATGATGGATGTGAGTGCAACGCATGAAGGGCGCCAGATTTTAGATATTGTTGAGTGTTTGGGAAAGACCGAGTGGCGTAAAGGGTCTACCAGTACGTATGTTGTAAAAACACATGCGGGGTTGTCTCTCAGGAGTCAGATTGAATATCCTCCATCAGTTTGTTTTCGTTTCGTTAAAGAGGATGTTGCGGTTGTTGCTGAGTTGATTAGGTGCGTGGATGTCTATCAGGGGCATTTGAAGTGGGCAATGATCGGCGAGGGCAGGGAGGATGGGCGACATAGTTGGGTTATTGCTCCTCAACGTTTGTTTGATGTGGAGGAGCAGGCGAATCGGGACGATGAAACTGCGAAGCAGTTTCTGGCTAAAAATGATCCTGGCTTCGGAAAGCAGGCATATGAAGATATGGCGGGGCTTACTGCACATATGAAAAGTTATTTTGGAATGGGCTAAGGTTTAATGTGGTGGATATATTTTTGCTGCTTTGATTTCTGCTGTTGTGTGGCCAGAGTGACGGCGAAGTCTGGTGCTTAAGTTACCAGTGAAAGCGTCGAGTGCTGGAAGCGGAGTATCGAAGTGATCGCGTGAAGAATAGATCTGTCTTCCTTTGTACCTGTTTGTTGTGTGGGGTGCTCCGTTAGGTGAATAATGTGCTTGCTCGGTTTTAAGAATGCCGAAGTGATGCCAGATTTCTCGGTTGAGTTCCGTCGTTGGGTAGTATTATGGAAAAGATTGAGTTAATTCGTGCTTTGATTAAAGCGGGTAGGGGCGATGATCTTCTTGCTTTTGTCGAAGGAGAGTCTCCCTATCTGACTGATGCCTCACAGGGGGTGCCGGAATCACCTTGGCTGAGAAGAATCTGGGTGCTTGTTGTAACGCATCTCAGATTTGTCACGCGATATGGAGAGGTGACGAAGCCTCAGATCGCTGACGGCCAAGTAGTGCTGTCACCCTATCCTGCAGAGTTCCAGCTGTGGTTGGCGGCAGGTGCACCGGGTATAGCACTCGAGGATTTGCAGGCCTATGCCAGGGAACATCCATTGGATTGACAAAGCTTTTCTCTTTGATTTTCTTTGCAATGATGTTTTCCAGGGGTAAGGGGTCGCTTGGTGGTGCTCCCATCACCGTTACGGGTGAGGTCGGAGAGCAGGTTAAGTGAAAAATCAGTTGAAATGGCTAGGCGGGCGGCGAAGTGAAAAATGATTGACGGTATTACTAAACAACGGGTCCAGGTTCTCATGGATCCCCGTTATGGGCCTTATATCAGAGTTTTTTCATTTCAGGACAGTGGGGCGCTCCGGGATCTGTTTGATGATGAATACAATGTGCTCTACTGGTTAGGCCCTTGCCCGGACCTTAGTGTTCATGGGGGGAGCGAGTACTATTTCGGTACCGTTGCCGACCCTGTAAAACTTCAGGCACTGCTCGACAGCATCGAGCTATAGGCGTTCGCCAAGGTTTCAAGAGAGAGGGTAAGTCACTTATGATCGATTCTGTAACCGGTGAGCGGGTTCAGGTTCATCTGGACCCTGAGCAGGGACCTTTCGTTTATGTGGTGGGGGCCGAGGACTGCAAACGGCTGGAGTATCTGTTGGATGCTGAGTATTTTGTTCCCTATCTGAAGGTGAAATCGCCAGATCTCTCTCTACCAGTAGCGTGGATTTATTCCTTCGGCAGCATTGCTGATCCACGAAAGCTTCAGGCGCTTCTGGATGGTATTTGACCGTATGCTTCGCGGAGTGGGCTTATGGATCCCAAGGTACCCAATGCAGGTGTAGGTATTGACACCGTCATCAGGTTATATTTCATGCCTTTTTAGTGATGGTTTAAGTAGTGCAACCTGGCAGAGGCACGCTTCGATAGAGCAGGCAGCGGAAAAGCAGAATGCCAAAGTTTTTGTGTAGATGTGGTTATGTCATGAATTTGTCGCAGGGATGGTCAGATCATGAAATGACATTGATGCCTGAGTCAGTGATCGAGCGGGTTGCTGAGCGCCTGGAGGTGGGGCCAATGTCTTCAGAGCAATTCTATGAGGCGATTGAAGTGACTGCCATGACAGTTTACCGTTGCCCCCAATGCAAACGATTGTATTTGGAGGAAGGTAAGAATAGTTTCACGGCCTATGCCGTAGAACAGGTAGGGGCTTGAGGGTTGGTAGCGAGTTGCTCGGAAAATAGAATTGGGTTGAACGTGGCCGGGTTAAGTCTGTTTTTGGAGGATTGGCGATGGGGCTGAATGAGAAATGGGTTCCAGGTTTTGGAGAGGTGTTCACTTGGTTCGCCATGGATAAATTCGGTCGAATTGCAGTCATGGTGAATAATTGCTACGGGGCCATTCCCGAGGTACTGCTGAGGCTGGAAGAGGTAGAACGGGTACTGGACTCGATAAGCGAATTTGTTTGGCAGGAGTCCCAGGAATATTCTGATTACCCACCAGCAAAGCAGGGTGGCTTTGCAGTGGATCTTTACTCAGCTTGGCGCTGGCAAGATAAGTCGAAAGCCAGTGTAGCAAGCGCACTGCAAAATGACCTGGAAGAACGGCTGAACTATAGCGAGGCGAACCTTGCTTTTAACAAGGGATTATTCGTGTATCACGCCGTGGAGGGTAGCCGTGCGGGTGAGGACTACCCCGAAGGGTATGCTGGGGATACGGCGATGGGTGATTACTTCAGGTTTTTAGTGCCAGGAGAGTACGCCACGCTTGAGGATTTTCCCGTTGGGCTGAGGCGAGGGCTGGTGGTGTCTGATAGCTTGGACTTTTCTTTGCTCCAGGTGCTGGAGAGTAGGCTTGTCAGCCAGCATTTTTGTTCGTTGTACCAGGCGTAGGCAGGGCAGGTTGTACGCTCAGGCTGTTTCCCAGGCGCTCGCAAAGGTCGCCGGACGCGATAATCATTGGATGGGCCGAGATGATCTCACTGTGCTTTGAAACGGGAGAGTGCAGGGTGTTTGACCAAGATAACTTGCCCGGCGCCAACCTCGATGGACTGTCATTGCACCGGGCGCAGTTCGACGGCCTGGATGCCAGGGCGACGACGTTCATTGGTAGCGATCTCAGAAACGCGTCGTTCATCGAGGCGGATCTGACCGCTGCCGACATGCGAGGAGCGACGTTGGCCAATGCCCTGTTCAATGGTGCCCGGCTGCGCAATGCCGATCTTTCTCGGGCGCTGGCCGCCTCTGCCGACTTCAGCGGGGCCGACCTGCGCGCTGCCAACCTGGCAGAGGCTGATATCGGAGGGGCTGTATTCAGGGGCAGCAATCTATGCGGTGCCGATTTACGCGCGCGCAGGATCGAGAAGGCAGAATTCCAGTTGGCCATGTTCAACGACAGTACCCGATGGCCAGCAGGATTCGATCCTGTCGCTCAAGGCGCAGTCCGGCAAAGCGATGATTCTGCTTTTGAAGTGCCTTCTGAAGAGATCCTATGATCGGCTGACACGGTGATTGGGGGACGTATGGCGCTCAGTTCAACCCGAATAGATGGGCTTGATGCGTCGATGCCCAGAGGCAAGCCTGCGTATCTCCCGTCGAGCGATGCCGGCAAGAAAACCTGTACGCCCCTGATTACTCAAGCCTTCGCCATGACACGGACCGGAGACGGGACAATTTAGACTGGCATCGCCAAGGCTGGTCACCCGATAATCGGGATCCATTCTCACTGCCGAGCCTTGCCATGTCGTTCAACCCGCTGAGGGGCCGCCCATGACCGCGGTCCGCAAGAACCCCGACGCCTTCGCCTTCCAGGTCATGCTGGGGCTGTGCCTGATCTGGGGCTGCCAGCAGGTGCTGATCAAATCCGCTGCCGTGGACATTGCACCGGTCATGCAGGCGGCGTTTCGCAATGGCATCGCCGCGCTGCTGGTGGGGCTGCTGGTCTGCTGGCGGGGTGGCTGGAGCCAGGTGGGCAGCACCTGGCGCGCCGGGTTGCTGGCCGGCGCGCTGTTCGGCCTGGAGTTCCTGTTCATCGCCGAGGGGCTGAAGCTGACCTCGGCGGCGCATATGTCGGTGTTCCTCTACACCGCGCCGATCTTCACCGCCCTGGGGCTGCATTTCATGATGCCCAGCGAACGGCTGCGGCTGTTGCAGTGGCTGGGCATCCTGCTGGCCTTCGGGGGGATTGCCCTGGCCTTCGCCGGCGGGGTTTCCCTCGAACACCTCGATGGACGCATGTTGCTGGGCGATGCCATGGCGATCCTGGCAGGCCTGGCCTGGGGCGCGACCACGGTGGTGGTGCGCGGCTCGCGCCTGTCCGAGGCGCCGGCGACCCTGACCCTGTTCTACCAGCTGGCGGTGGGGTTTGTCGGGCTGGTGCTGATCGCCCTGGTGAGCGGGCAGATCGCCGATTTCTCGCTGACCCCGCTGGCGGTGGGCAGTGTGCTGTTCCAGGGGATCGTGGTGTCGTTCGTCAGCTACCTGACCTGGTTCTGGTTGCTGCGCAAATACCTGGCCTCGAACCTGGCGGTGTTTTCCTTCATCACGCCGTTGTTCGGGGTGACCTTCGGCGTGCTGCTGCTGGATGAGCCGCTGAGCCTGAACTTCGTGATCGGCGCGGTGATGGTGCTGCTCGGGGTGGTCATGGTCAGCGCCGAGGCGTGGGTGCGGCAGCAGTTGCGCAAGCTGGTGGGATGAGAGGGTAGACGCGCCGGCCCCTGGCGCGTTCCACCACGTCCACGGCTTTTGCTACGTAGGCTGCATCTCCTGTCTCCAATGCGTCAGCCATGAACTGTGCGATGGTTTCCGGAGAAGCCAGATAGGCGGCAGCGTCGAATTCATGGAACGTTTCAGTCATTTTGCGTCCTCTGCGAGTGCTGGAGAATGTAGCCAATGAAACGTTGCCCAGAGAGGCACAAATGATTTCGATCTGTTGCTGAACTGAACCCACCATCACCCGGCAGTACGGGCATTTGAGTGGCAATCCTGCAGGTAATGACCTCCTGTCACGGCCAGCACTCCGGCCACGGCCAACCCTGCCGCTGCCAACACCAATGCTGGCTGTAATCCACCACTGAAATGACTGCTCAACGCCGCCAGCAACGGCCCGCTCAACTGCCCCAGGGCAAAGCACGCAGTCAGCAGCCCGGCATTGCGCTGCGTGGCATGGGGCGCCAGCTCTCGCGAGCGCTGCATCACCAGTTGCATGCAGGCCAGGAACGGCCCGCCGCACAGCAGCACGCCCAATGCCAGGCCGATACCGCCACCGAGCAGGCAGGCCAGTACGCCGAGCCCTTGCAGCCACAGGGTGGTGGTCAGCCAGGCAGAGGTCCGCCCCGGGCGGCGCTGGCTGACGATGGCCACGCCGAGCGCCGATGCCAATCCGAACGCGGGCCAGAACAGGTCGGCCTGCCACTGTCCGAGGAACTGCTGGCTGGCCATCTGCGACAGGAAGGTGGCTGGCAGGATGTAGCCGATCCCGTAGAGCGCATAAACCAGGCCCAGGCGTCCGATGCCGGTGCCACGGCCTTGTTCGTTGACGGCCGCAGGCGTGGCGGTGGGTTCCAGCGCTCGTGGCAGCCATGGCAGCACTGCTAGCAGCATGACCAGCGCGGCGACGCCATAGACCAGCCACAGGGCTGCCGAATCCAGCCCCAGCAGGTGCGCGCCCAGGGCCAGCACGCCCGTCACCGCGATGCCGACGCCGGGCCCGGCGAACACTAGTGCGCCGAGGCGCTGTCGGCCTTGGGCGCTGGCCAGTTGCTGGCTGAGGCTGGCAATCATCACCAGCACCCAGGCGCTGGCCACGCCAGTGCCGAAACGCAGCAGCAGGTGGCTCCAGAAATCGTCGGCAGCCCACGAGGCCAGGGTCAGCAGCACGCACAGCCACAGGCCTCCATGCAGGCGCAGGCGCACCTGGGCGGGCTGACGGGCGAACATGGCGTCCACCGCGCCGAGGAAGTAGCCCAGGTAGTTGGCGGCGGCGACCAGGCCGCCGGCGGTGAGGTCGAACTGGCCCTCCAGGCCGTGGCCGAGGAGGGCTCGGTGACCCGCGCCGCCGAGCGATTGCACCGGGTGCCGTCGAACCTGTCGACGCGCCTGCGCCAGCTTGAGGAGCAACTGGGGGTGGAGCTGTTCCTGCGCGAGCGCCAGCGCTTGCAGCTGTCGCCGGCCGGCAAGGTGCTGCTGGACTACGCCCACCGGCTGTCCAACCTGCGTGACGAGGCGTTGGCCGCGGTGCAGGGCGGCCAGCCGGCGGGGGACTTCGTGCTGGGCACCATGTACAGCACGGCGGCTATCCACTTGCCGGCGTTGCTAGCGCGCTACCACCAGGCCTACCCGGCGGTGAACCTGCAGGTGCAGGCGGCGCCCAGTGCCGAGCTGCTGGAAGGGGTGCTCAGCCATCGGCTGGACGCGGCGCTGGTGGACGGCCCGCTCAATCTGGCCGGGCTGGATGGCGTGCCGCTGTGCGAGGAGACCCTGGTGCTGATCACCAGCCCCGAGCACCCGGCGGTGCACAGCGCCAGGGATGTCGCCGGCAAAGCGGTGTTCACCTTCCGCCAGGGCTGCTCGTACCGCATGCGCCTGGAAGCCTGGTACGCCCATGCCCACACGCCCATGGGGCGGGTCATGGAGATCGAGTCGTACCAGAGCATGCTGGCCTGCGTGATCGCCGGGGCCGGGGTGGCGTTGATGGCGCAGTCCATGCTCGACAGCCTGCCGGGCCGCGAGCAGGTGCGGGCGCATCGGCTGCAGGCACCGTTCGACCAGGCGATGACCTGGCTGATGTGGCGCCAGGGCAAACGCGGGGCGAATCTGCAGGCCTGGATCGACTTGCAACAAAGCGAAACGATTGACCGACTGTCGGAAGCTGCCGTCTGCGCTTGATCCGGGTCAGAATCGGCCCTATGTGTAGGAACAGAGGCATGCGCAATACAGGACATCGGGCTATGATCTGTATGACGCACCGCAGGATCGATTGACCAAGAGGCTGACCCGTCAAGGGGGCATTATGAACGAACGCATGTATAACTGGCTCCACGACCTCGCCGTCGCCTTGGGCTTGCTCCCGCCACCGTTGCAGCCGGTGCCGATCCCGACCGACGAAGAACAGCGCAAGCGCCAGCCGCGTCGGCGCTGACAACTGACAAAAAGGCCGCCGCATCCGAGTGATACGGCGGCCTTTTGCGTTTTACCGGCTTGAACCTCTCATCCCTGTAGGAGCGGCCTTGTGCCGCGAAAGGGCCGCAAAGCGGCCCCGTCGGATTCAGCGCTTAGCCGAGACAGGGGCCGCTACGCAGCCCTTTCGCGGCACAAGGCCGCTCCTACAGGGGATGGTGTGGAAGTGGCCTCAGGCCAGGTTCACCGTCGCCACTGGCTTGCGCGAAGCCAGGCTGACCACCACGAAGCTCACCAGGCCGATCGCCAGGCTGTAGTAGATCGGCGTGTTGGCCTCCAGGCCGTCCTTGAACATGAACAACAGCGCGGTGCTAAAGCCCAGCGACATGCTGGCGATGGCCCCCGCGGTGGTCGCGCGCTTCCAGAAGATCGCGCCGATCAGCGGGATCAGCATGCCGCCCACCAACAGGTTGTAGGCCAGGGTCAGGGCGCTGATCACATCGTTCACCGCCAGGGCGATACCCAGTACCACCAGGCCGGTGAGCAGGGTGAACAGGCGGTTGATGCCCAGGCTCGACTGCTTGCCGCCGCGCAGCTTGGGCAGCAGGTCTTCGGTCAGGGTGGTCGAGGCGGCCAGCAGGCCCGCGCTGGCGGTGGACATCATCGCGGCCAGGGCGGCGGCCATCAGCAGGCCACGGATGCCCTCGGGCAGTTGGCCCTTGATCATCTCGGCGAAGGCGTTGTTCGGGTTGGCCAGGTCCGGCATCAGTACATGGGCGGCCATGCCGATCAGGGCGCAGGCCAGGCCGTACAGCACGCAGTAGACACCGGCGGTGGTGCCGGCGCGCTGGCAGACCTTCTCGTCACGGGCGGTGAACACCCGCTGCCAGATGTCCTGGCCGATCAGGATGCCGAAGAAGTAGATCAGGAAGTAGGTGATGATGGTGTCCCAGCCGATGGTGGTCCAGCTGAAGCTGGCCGCCGGCAGCTTGGCCACCAGGGCGTCCCAGCCACCGGCCTTGTACAGGCACACCGGCAGCAGGATGAACATCAGGCCCACGGTCTTGATGACGAACTGGACGATGTCGGTCAGGGTCAGCGACCACATGCCGCCGATGGTCGAGTACACCACCACCACGCCGCCGCCGAACAGCAGGGCCATCCAGAACGGCACGTCGAGCAGCACCTGCAGCACGGTGCCCATGGCCAGGGTTGAGGTCACCGCGATCATCAGCGCGTAGGCGAGCATGATCGCCGCGCTGGCCTGGCGGGCCATCGGGTTGTAGCGGCGCTCCAGCACCTGGGTGACGGTGAAGATCTTCAGGCGCAGCAGCGGCTTGGCCAGGAACAGGTTGAGGGCGATGATCCCCAGGCCCAGGGCGGCGCACAGCCAGAAACCGGAAATGCCGTGGACGTAGCCCAGGCGCACGGTGCCGACGGTGGAGGCGCCGCCGAGCACGGTGGTGGCCATGGTGCCCATGTACAGGGTCGGGCCGAGGTTGCGCCCGGCCACCAGGTAGTCTTCGTGGGTCTTCGCGCGCCGCATGCCGTACCAGCCGAGGGCGAGCATGCCGGCGGCATAGATCAGTACAACGATGATGTCCAAGGCCATTGGGGGTCTCCCGATTATCTTTATTATGGCGAGATCGGCCGTCTGGACGCTGCAAGGCGCCCGGCGGTCCTGTCATGTGTTGGCGGGCCTCTATGGCCCTCCCGAATGGCTCCTGCCGGGGTCAAGCAATCGCTTGCAGCGCAACGCCCTGTGTGTAGGAGCGGCCTTGTGCCGCGAAAGGGCTGCAAGGCAGCCCCGGCGTTCTCTGCGAAAACGCTGAAAACCGGGGGCGCTGTGCGCCCCTTTCGCGGCACAAGGCCGCTCCTACAAAGGGCGGTGCTTGACGGCTAGCGACGTACCACGCCCGGCAGCACGCAGAGCATTTCGAACAGCAGGTTGGCGCCCAGCAGCGAGGTGTTGCCGGTGGTGTCGTACGGTGGGGAGACTTCGACCAGGTCGCAGCCGATCAGGTCCAGGCCGTGACAGCCGCGGATGATCTCCATCGCCTGGATGGTGGTCAAGCCGCCGATCTCAGGGGTGCCGGTACCGGGCGCCCAGGCCGGGTCGATGCCGTCGATGTCGAACGACAGGTACACCGGACCGCCACCGACTTTCTCGCGCACTTCGGCCATCAGCGGCTCCAGCGACTTGTGCCAGCACTCTTCGGCCTGGACCACACGGAAGCCCTGGCGACGGCTCCAGTTGAAGTCGTCGGCGGTGTAGCCCTGGGCACGCAGGCCGATCTGCACCACGCGGTCGCAATCGAGCAGGCCTTCTTCCACGGCGCGGCGGAAGGTGGTGCCGTGGGCGATCTTCTCGCCGAACATGTGGTCGTTGACGTCGGCGTGGGCGTCGATGTGCACCAGGCCGATCTTGCCGTGCTTCTTGTGCAGGGCGCGCAGGATCGGCAGGGTGATGGTGTGGTCGCCACCGAGGGTCAGCGGGATGACATTGTGCTCGACGATCTCGTCGTAGGCCTCTTCGATGATGCGCACGGCGTCCAGCAGGTTGAAGGTGTTGATCGCCACGTCGCCGATGTCGGCCACCGACAGCGAGTCGAACGGGGCGGCGCCGGTGGCCATGTTGTACGGGCGGATCATCACCGACTCGGCGCGGATCTGCCGTGGGCCAAAGCGGGTACCCGAGCGCAGCGAGGTGCCGATGTCCAGGGGCACGCCGATGAACGCGGCGTCGAGCCCTTCGGCGCTTTGCAGGTGGGGGAGACGGAGCATGGTGGCGATGCCGCCGAAACGCGGCATTTCGTTGCCGCCCAGTGGTTGGTGGAGAATCTTGTCCACGGTGGGCCTCATCAGTCGGTCGATTGTTCTGTTTGTTCGAACCTGTGCCGCCGCGCGCCTTGGTGCTCTGGTTGTGCCGGCGGGCAGGGACATTTCGCCGCAGTCTGCGCAAGGTAGTGCCCGGGAAGAATCGCTACCGACAAAAACTTACTTCAGGAATTTCTGAACTATCGGTGTGCGGCCGGGTTAGACTCTGGCCATTTCCAGCCCACGGACCCGTTGCCCCATGGCCTCATCGCTGCCCGACCTGAAACTGCTGCGCATCTTCGCCAGCGTGGTGCGTCACCAGGGCTTCGCCAACGCCCAGCGCGACCTCAACCTGTCGACCTCGGCCATCAGCACCTACATGAGCCAGCTGGAAAGCGCCCTGGGCATCGTGCTCTGCCACCGAGGCCGTGGCGGTTTCAGCCTGACCAGCAAGGGCGAGCTGTTCCACCAGGAGACCTTGCGCCTGCTGGGGGAGCTGGATGGCTTCGAGCAGTATGCGGCGGCACTCAAGGGCGAGTTGCGCGGCACCCTCAACCTGGGGGTGATCGACTCCACCGTAGGCGACCGCGCCTTGCCGCTGGCCGAGGCCATCGGTGCCTACAGTCAGGAACACCCGGCGGTGCACCTGCACCTGTCGGTGTCCAGCCCGTACGAACTGCAACTGGGCGTGCAGGACAACCGCCTGGACCTGGCCATCGGCGCGTTCTCGTCGCGCATGAGCGGCCTGGTCTACCAGCCGCTGTACCGCGAGCAGCACTGGCTGTATTGCAGCAACCGCCATGCGCTGTTCGGCGAGCGACGGATCCCGGAGCCGGTGATTACCCAGCAGCGCATGGTCGGGCGTGGCTACTGGAGCCAGGCGGAGCTGGCCCGGCATGGTTTCAAGCACAGCGCCGCCACCGTGGAAAGCATGGAGGCGCAGCTGATTCTGATTCTCTCCGGCGCCTACATCGGTTACCTGCCCGAGCACTATGCCCAGGCCTGGGT
This sequence comes from Pseudomonas sp. DVZ6, assembly GCF_024259445.1. Taxonomy (NCBI): domain Bacteria; kingdom Pseudomonadati; phylum Pseudomonadota; class Gammaproteobacteria; order Pseudomonadales; family Pseudomonadaceae; genus Pseudomonas; species Pseudomonas sp. DVZ6. Next base: position 40,979 of record NZ_JANCLM010000040.1, on the reverse strand, counting down.
CGACAAGGGTGATCTGCGCGTGTTGTCGCCGGCGACCTTCGGCTACCAGGCGCCGTTTTCCCTGATCATCCGCCGTGGTCGGAGCCGGGAACCCTTGATCCAGACGTTCCGCGACCTGCTCAAGAGCCAGCTCAACGTGGGCTGAGCTGGGCCGTGTTCAGCACATTCCGTCAGGTCGAGTGAATTTCCTACAAAACTTGACCGCTGACGTGATGGCCTTCTGCTAAATATCTACTTGCTTTGATGATTTTCCCACTCATCTGGATAAGCAAGGGATCGCCAACGATGCGCATGAATTTGCCCGTCACCGAGCATGAAAGAACCTTTCCCCAAGACCAGCGGCTGATCTCCACCACCGACCTGAACAGCCGCATCACCTATTGCAACGACGCATTCGTGGCCATCAGCGGTTTCACCTACGACGAACTGGTCGGCCAGCCCCATAACCTGGTGCGGCATCCCGACATGCCGCCAGCGGTCTTCGGGCATATGTGGGACACCATCAAGCAAGGCAAACCCTGGATGGGCGTGGTCAAGAACCGCGCCAAGAACGGCGACTTCTACTGGGTCAGCGCCTACGTCACGGCGGTGTACGAGAACGGCCGCATCAGCGGCTACGAGTCGGTGCGCTCGGTACCGACCCGGGAGCAGATCCGCCGGGCCGAGAACTTGTACGCCCGCTTGCGGGCAGGGCGCTCGCCGGTACCGCTGGCGGCGCGACTCGGTTATGGAGTCGGCCATGGCTGGCCGTTGATCGGTGCGGGATTGCTGTCGGCCGCCGCCTATCTGTTGCTGCCCCCCTATGCGGCACTGGGTGTGCTGATGGCCAGCCTGCTGGCGGCCTGGTACGTGGTCGAGCACCGGCAGAACCAGTCGATCCGGCGCACCCTGCAGGAGCACCCCAAGGCGTTCACCAGCCCGTTGGTGGCGCTGACCTACAGCGACAACCCCGGGTTGCAGGGCCAGCTCGACCTGGCGATCATCAGCGAAGAGGCGCGCCTGCAGACCGCGCTGACCCGCTTGGTGGATGCCGGTGTCGGGGTCAAGTCGCGAGCCGCGCAGTCCGCCGACCTGTCCGATGCCCAGGCGCAGATGCTCGACCGCCAGCGCAGCGAGACCGACCAGTCGGCCACCGCCATCGCGCAGATGGCGGCGACCATCCAGCAGGTCACCCACAACGTGCAGAGCACCGCCCACGCCGCCAGCGACGCCGACCAGCTGGCCCAGCAGGGCAGCGACCTGGCGCAGCAGAGCCTGCGCGCGATGGGCAGCATGAGCGAGGCGGTGAGCGACATCGGCCAGGCGGTCAATGCCCTGGCCGAGCAAACCCAGTCGATCGGCAGTGTGGTGGATGTGATCACCTCGATCGCCGAGCAGACCAACCTGCTGGCGCTCAATGCCGCCATCGAGGCGGCGCGGGCCGGCGAGCAGGGCAGAGGCTTCGCCGTGGTGGCGGACGAAGTGCGTTCGCTGGCGCAGCGCACCCGCGCCTCGACCGAGGAGATCCACCACATCATCTCCACCCTGCGCTCCGGTGCCGACCGCGCGGTGGCCAGCGCCAGTCGCGGCCAGCAGATCTCCAGCGACAGCGTGCACAGCGTCGAGGCGGTGCAGGCGGCGTTGTCGGGGATCGCCCAGGCGGTCAGCCGCATCACCGGCATGAGTCAGCAGATGGCCACGGCGTCCGAGCAGCAGAGCCATGTCGCCGAGGACATCAACCAGCAGATCGTGCGCATCGCCCATCTGTGCGACGAGAGCGCGGGACAGGCCAGGCAGGGGGCCGAGATCAGCCAGGACCTGGAGCGCATGGCGGAGTACCTGCACAGCCTGGCGGAGCGGTTCAACCGCTGAAGCTGTAGCGGGTAACAGCGGGGCGTGGGAGCGGGCTTGCCCCGCGATTGCAGTGCTGGCTTTGTCGCGGGGCAAGCCCGCTCCCACGAACGCCTCGCAGCCCCCGGGGATGGCAACCCTGTGGCAAACTACCCGCCCCAAGGAGCCCCCCATGCCCAGACCCCGCTGCGAGCGTTGCCAGCGCCCGCTCGCCCATTGCCTTTGCCCACTGATCCCGCACCTGGACAGCCGCACCCGCGTGGTCGTGCTGCAGCACCCCAGCGAGACCGCCCACGCCCTGAACACCGCACGCCTGGTGGCCCTTGGGCTGGTCAACGCCGAGTTGCGGATCGGCGAGGTGTTCGAAGACCTGGACGCGCTGCTGGCAACGCCAGGCTACCGACCGGCGCTGCTGTTCCCCGGTGACGAGGCCGAGGTCCTGCAAGGCTATGGTCAAGGTACCGAGCTGCCGCTGATGCTGATCGTGCCGGATGGCACCTGGCGCAAGGCGCGCAAGATGCTGTACCTGAACCCGCTGCTGGAGAGGCTGCCACGGGTGACGCTCGGCCATGTCCAGCCCTCGCGCTATCGGTTGCGCAAGGCACCGGAACCGGGTGCCCTGTCGACGCTCGAGGCGGTGGTGCAGGCGTTGAATGTGCTGGAGGCTCCGGCAGTGTTCGATGAGTTACTGCGCCCGTTCGAGGCGCTGATCGAAGGGCAGATCGAGGCCATGGGAGCGCAGACATATCAACGCAATCATGGGCAGGTTTGAATCGGAGCCCGCCCCTTCAAGGTGTGATAGTAGGCGCCCGGCCTGGAGTTGCCGGGGCTGCTTTGCAGCCCTTTCGCGGCACAAGGCCGCTCCTACTGGGCACGCGTTCTCCTGTAGGAGCGGCCTTGTGCCGCGAAAGGGTTGCAAAGCGACCCCGGCAATCTTGAATTGGAGCGGCCCTTTCAAGGGGTGAGCCTGATCGCGTAACAAGCCCACCATGCGACGGGCTAATGATCAGTGGGAGCGGGCTTGCCCCGCGATTGCACTGCCATGCTGGCGATCACCGCTCGCGCAACGCCTCCGTCCGCGCCTTCAGCACCGGCTTCAACAGATAGTCCAGCACGCTCTTCTGCCCGGTGATGATATCCACCGTGGCCACCATCCCCGGAATGATCAGCAGCGGTTTGTTGTCCCCACCCAGGTGGTTCTTGTCGGTGCGCACCTGGATCAGGTAGAACGCATTGCCCTTGTCGTCGGTGACGGTGTCCGCGCCGATCAGCTCCAGCTTGGCCTTGAGCCCGCCGTAGATGGTGTAGTCGTAGGCGCTGAACTTGACCATCGCCGTCTGTCCCGGGTGCAGGAACGCCACGTCCTGGGGCCTTACCTTGGCCTCGATCAGCAGGTTGTCCTCGATCGGCACGATCTCCACCAGGTCGCTGCCGGGCTGGACCACGCCGCCGATGGTGTTGACCTTGAGCAGCTTGACGATGCCGCGCACCGGCGACACCACGGTGGTGCGGTTGACCCGGTCGTCGATGGCGATGCTGGTGGCGGTGATCTTCGACAGCTCCGTGCGCTTGTCGTTGAGCTCCTTGGCGGCGTCGGAGCGGAAGCTGGCGTCGGATTCCTGGATCTTGCTGCGGATTTCGGCGATCGCCGCCTCGGCGCGGGGGATCGCCAGGTTGGTGGCATTGAGCTGGCCGCGCGCCTCGACGCTGCGCTGCTTGAGGCGCAGGATTTCCACGGGGGAGATGGCGCCCTTGCTCACCAGTGGCGAGGACATGTCCAGTTCCTGTTGCAGCAGGCCCACGGCCGAGCGGTATTGATCGACCTTGGAGCGGAACTCGGCCAGCTCCTGGGTCTTCTGCCGCAGTTGTTCGTTGAGGGTCTGTTTCTCGCTGGCCAGACGGCGCTGGCGCGAGTCATACAGCGCGGCTTCGTCCTCGGCCACCTGTGGTGCCTTGGCGCGGACTTCGTTCGACAACACGAAGGGCCTGCCCTCGGACTCGGCCGACAGGCGCTCGACCTGGGCGGTGAGCGCGTAACGGTCGGCTTCACTCTCGCCCTTGTTCGACTTGAAGCGGGTGTCGTCCAGGCGCAGCAGGGTCGCGCCCTTGTCGACCATTTGCCCTTCACGCACGAAGATCTCGGTGACGATGCCGCCCTCGAGGTTCTGCACCACCTGCACCTTGCTCGACGGAATGGCCTTGCCCTCGCCGACGGTGACCTCGTCGAGCACCGCGAAGTTGGCCCAGACCAGGGCCACCAGCAGCAGGATCGCCGCCAGCCACACGGTCAGGCGTGACAGGCTGGGCGACTCCTGCAAGGTGGCGCCGGCCAGCTCCGGCATGTAGTCGCGTTCGGCGCGCTTGTCGGCGCCCTGGAGGTAGCTGCGCACGCTGTGGCTGAAGGGCATACATTACCTCCTAGAAAACTGGCCCCCTGTAGGAGCGGGCTTGTCCCGCGATCACGGGCATAGCCCGTGCCAGGCACCGCGTTGCCTTGATCGCGGGACAAGCCCGCTCCTACAGGGGTGGTGGTCGTGTCACAGCGCCGCGCCGATACGACCCTTGCGCAGCGCGTCGATGACCGCGTCCTTCGGCCCGTCGGCGACGATCTTGCCGTTGTCCAGCACCAGCAGCCGATCCACCAGGCTGAGCATCGAGGTGCGGTGGGTGACCAGCAGCAGGGTCTTGCCCGGCACCCAGTTCAGCAGGCGCTGGCGCAGTTGCTCCTCGCTGCTGTTGTCCATGTGGCTGGTGGGTTCGTCGAGGATCAGGATCGGCGGTTCCAGCAGCAGCGCCCGGGCCAGCAGCACGGCCTGGCGCTGGCCACCGGACAACAGCTGGCCGCGTTCGCCCACCGGGCGGTCGAAGCCTTGCGGGTGCTGGCGGGCCAGTTCGCTGACCCCGGTCAGCTCGGCCACTTCGAGCATGCGCGCATCGCTGACATGACGGGCGCCGAGGGTGAGGTTGTCGCGCAGGCTGCCGGCCAGCAGGGGCAGGTCGTGGGCCACGTAGCCAACCTGGCTGCGCAGGTCGGCGATGTCCAGTTGGCGCAGGTCGAGGTTGTCCAGCAACACCTGGCCTTCGTCAGGGTGATGAAAGCCCATCAGCAGGCGGGCGAGGGTGCTCTTGCCCGAGCCGCTGCGGCCGATGATGCCGATGCGCTCGCCTGGCTTGAGCGTGGCACTCACATCGTTGAGTGCCGGGGCCGCTTGCCCGGCATAGCGGAAGGTGGCGTGGTTGATGCTGATGCCACCCAGCAGCGCGGTGTGCTCCAGGGCCTGGTGCTCGGCTTCGCGTTCCTGGGGCAGGCTCATCAGCGCATCGGTGCTGCGCATGGTCAGCTGCGCCTGCTGGTAGCGGGTGATCAGCCCGGCAATCTGGCCCAGCGGCGCGAGGACCCGGCTGCCGAGCATGTAGCTGGCCACCAGCGCGCCGACGCTGAGGTTGCCGGCGATGATGCTGTACACCCCGGCGACGATGGTGGCCATGCCGCAGAACTGCTGGATGAACAGCGTGCCGTTGCTGGCCAGCGAGGACAGGTTGCGGGCATGGGCGTCGAGGCGGGCGATGGCGCCGTTGGTGTGTTCCCACTGGTATTGACGCTCGCTTTCGGCGCCGCAGGCCTTGAGGGTCTCCAGGCCGCCGAGGGTCTCGATCAGCAACGCCTGGCGCACCGCGCCGAGGCTAAGGCTCTTCTGCACCGTGTCACGCAGGCGTACCTGGATGAACAGCGCCAGGCCCACCGCCAGCGGAAAGGCGATCAGCGGGATCACCACCAGCCAGCCGCCGAGCAGGCCGATCACCAGCAGCATCAGCGCCACGAACGGCAGGTCGATGATGCTGGTCAGGGTGACCGCGGTGAGAAATTCGCGCAGTCCCTGGAAGTCATGGATGCTCTGGGCGAAGCCGCCGATGGTGGCGGGCCGGGCCTTCATGCTCATGCCGGTGATGCGTTCGAACAGGGTGGCCGAGAGAATCAGGTCGGTCTTCTTGCCGGCCTGGTCCAGCAGGTGGGCGCGGACCATGCGCAGCACCAGCTCGAAGGCGGTGCCGATGAACAGCCCGGCCACCAGCACCCACAGAGTGGACAGCGCCTGGTTGGGCACCACGCGGTCGTAGGTCTGCATGACGAACAGCGGCACCATCAACCCCAGCAGGTTGATCAGCAGGCTGGCCAGCAGGGCATCGCCATACAGCCAGCGGGAATGCCGCAGGGTGTCGCGGAACCAGGCATTGACCCGTGGGATCAGCGGGGCACGCACGTCCTCCAGGGTATGGCGAGGACGGGCGAACAGGACCTGGCCGCTGTAGGCCTCGGCCAGGACTTCGCGTTCCACCCACTGCTCGCCGCCTTCGGCTTCGCACGGCAGCAACAGGGCCCGGCCATTGTCCCCCCAGCGTTGTAGCACGGCGCTGCGGCCGTCATTGAGGATCAGCAGAACCGGCAGGTTGAGTGGCGAGATGGCGTCCAGCTCACGCTGCAGGACCCGCGCCTGCAACCCCGCACGCGCCGCGGCGCGGGGCAGCAGGGCCAGGGGCAGGCGCTGCTCGGCCAGCGGCAGGCCGCTGCCCAGGCTGGCGCGGCTGGCAGGGCAGCCGTGCAGCTTGCACAGGATCAGCAGGCCATCGAGCAACGGATCATCAACATCCAGGCGCGGTTGCGCGCTTTGCATACTGGTCACGATGGCCTACTCCTGCCGCGGTGGACGGGAAATGGGCGCTGGCGAAAAGTCCCTTGTCTCGTCAGAACCTAACGCATGTCGGGCAGTTTCGCCTCGTTGCGCACTTCGGTCTTGGCGATGGCCTCGGGCGGCAGCGAGATGTGCTGCTTGCTCAGCAACTCACCCATGGTCGCCAGGACCCGGTACATGGAGAACTCTTCGGTGTAGCGCACTTCGGTATAGCGCCGGTTGGCGTTGTACAGCTCGTTCTCGCTGTCGAGCACGTCGAGCAGGGTACGCTGGCCCAGGCCGAACTGGTCCTGGTAGGCGGCGCGCACGCGCTGGGTGGTTTCGGCGTACTCGCGGGCGCTCGGGGTTTGCTTGCGGGCGTTGTTCATCGCGTTCCAGGCCAGGCTGAGGTTTTCGTTCAGCTCGCGCAGGGCGTTGTTGCGGATGTCCATCGCCTGGTTGATCTTGTGCGCGTCGGACTGCAGGCGGGCCTTGTCGCTGCCGCCGCGGAACAGGTTGTAGCTGAGCTCGACGCCGGCCTGCCAGTCGTTGTTGTCGTGGCCCTTCTGACCGCCGATGTTGTTGTTGGCACCGGTGGCCAGCACCGCGTCCAGGCGCGGGTAGAAGGGCGACTTGGCCACTTCGTATTGCTGCTCGGCGGAGCGCACGTCAGCCTGCGCCGACTTGAGGTAAGGGTTGTTCTCCAGCATGCCCTGGCGGGCATTGAGCAGGTCACCCGGTACTTCGCCCTTGATCGTGACCGGTGTTTCCAGCTCGTCCGGCATGCGCCCGACTACGCTGTAGAAGTTGGCCTCGGCGTCGGCCAGATCGACCTCGGCGGTGTCCAGGTTGTTCTCGGCCAGGGCGCGACGGGCGCGGGACTGGTCGAGGTCGGCGGTGCTGCCCACGCCACGTTCGCTGCGCAGGCCGATCTGGTCGTTGACTCGCAGGTGGGCCTGCAGGTTGTTCTTGGCCAGGGTCACCAGTTCGCGGCGCTTGAGTACCTCGAGGTAGACCTCGATGGCACGCAGGGCGATGCTCTCGGCGGTGGCCTGGGTGTAGTAGGCGCGCGAGGTGGCCACCGCTTCGGTGCGGGCGACCTCGTTGGAGGTGTTGAAGCCATCGAACAGCATCTGCCGCAGGCGCAGTTCGGACTGGGTGTAGTTGAGGGTTTCCTTGTTGTGGTTACGCGTGCCGTCGGGGTTGAAGCCGCGAGTGTTGGTGTTGTCCGAGCGTTGCCGGCCGTAGCCTGCGACCAGATCGACGGTTGGGTAGTACCCCCCGCGGGCGAACTTCACATCCTCGTCGGCCGACAGCCTGCTGTTGCGGCTGGCGCTGATCTCGGGATGCTGGTCCACGGCGTTCTGGACAGCCTCGGTGATCGACATCGCCTGACTGTTGGCACACGCCATGGCCAACAAAATCGCACTGGTGATGGGGGTTAAAGCGCGCATGGGGTACATCTCCCTGGTCTTGAATAATGTCCTGCTAATCGCCAAAAAAATGACGAAAAATTAGAATCAAACCGTTTCAGGTTTGTAACAACAGAGCTAAGAACATTTATCGGGCGAGCTAAGAAGATTTTTTCATAAGATATATGCGAAAAAAAACTTATGCGGTCTAAGGAATCCACGACATTGTTTCATTCAGGCGGTTACGGGAATTGGCTGGGACAGGCGATTTTCGGGCCTTGGTGAAAGTTCCAGATTTTTTGCAGCTAAGGAGACAGGGGAGGAAGGCGAAAGCGGAATTTGGCGACAGAAAAATGGCACTCGATAATGGCCATTCGCCCACTTCGCTATCGTGGCAGTCGTCACAAGGAGCGTGGTTTCTCACGAACGTGACAGCAACGATCCACCAGCCATGGCACTCGGAACGTTGCGCACATTACCCGGCACGCCTTGATCTGCGAAAAGCCCATCGGCAGGGGAGGCGTACGCTCATGGCTAAATTAGTCGGTGTAGTCGGCAAGGTGATCGGCCAGGTATTCGCGGTGGGCGACGATGGTCATCGCCGCCTGTTGGTGGAAGGCGACCGGTTGTTCGTCGGCGAACAGCTCGAGACCGGCAACGAGGGCGCCGTGGCGGTGCGGCTGCAAAATGGTGCGCAGCTGACCCTGGGCCGCGGTAGCAGCCTGGAGATGACCACCGACCTGCTGGCCAATCGCGCGCCCCACGTGCACGCGCCGGACGCGCAGCCCAGCGACGCCCAGCTCAGTGATGTCGAGCAACTGCAAAAAGCCATTGCCGCTGGCGCCGACCCCACGCAGGAAGCCGAAGCGACGGCGGCGGGCGGCAACCCGTCAGGCGTGTCGGGGGCGCTCGGCGGGGGTCACAGTTTCGTGATTCTGACCGAGGTGGCCGCCCGGGTGGATCCCACCATCGGCTTCCCCACTGCAGGATTCAATGGTTTCCCACTGCTGGCCAATCTCGAACTCGGCGGTCTTGACGGCAACGATGACGGGCCGCTGCCAGCCAGTGCACCTGTGATCGACAATCCGGTCAGCCTCAATGGCCTGGATATCAGCCCCGCCGAATTGACCCTGGACGAGGCCAACCTGCCCCAGGGCTCGGCCAGCAATCCGGCGGCCCTGACCCAGTCCGGCAGTTTCACGGTGGTGGCCGCCGACGGCGTGTTCAACCTCAGTGTCGGCGGCATCAATGTGGTCACGGCGGGCGTGGTCACCGGCGTCGGGCAGTCCATCGTCACCGGGCTCGGCAATGTGTTGACCATCACCGGCTACAACCCGGCCACGGGTGTGGTGAGCTACAGCTACACCCTGACCGGCGCCGAGCATCACCCGGACGGTGCGGGCAGCAATACCCTGGGCGAGCAGTTCCCGGTGCTGGTCAGCGACACGGATGGCGACGTGGCCAGTGGTACGCTCGACGTGATCATCCGTGACGATGTGCCACGGGCGGTGAACGACACCAATGCCACCGCCGCCACCGAGCAGCATGTGGAACTCAGCGGCAATGTGCTGGGCAACGACATCCAGGGGGCAGACCGCATCCCCAGCGGCCCGGTGGTAGCCGGTACCTTCGTCGGCACCTACGGCACCCTGGTCCTGGCGGCGGACGGCTCCTACACCTACACCCTCAACACCAACGACCCCGACTTCAAGAACCTGCAAGGCGGTGGCAATGGGGTGGAGACCTTCACCTACACCCTGAAGGACGCCGACGGCGACTCCAGCACCGCGACCCTGACCCTGAACGTCAGCAACCTCGACGACCCGGTGACCCTGGGCGGTCTGGACGTGAACGGTGGCGAGCTGACGGTCTACGAGAAAAACCTGGCCGACGGCAGCGCGCCGAACCCGGGCGCCCTGACCCAGAGCGGCACGTTCACGGTCAGTGCACCGGATGGCCTGCAATCCTTGAGCGTCGGCGGTATCAGCGTGGTCAGCGGTGGCGTGGCGGCAAGCTTCCCGCAGTCGATCACCACGGAGCTGGGCAATACCCTGACCATCACTGGCTACAACCCGGCCACGGGCGTGATCAGCTATAGCTACACCTTGCTGGACAATGAGAGCCACGCCAACGGCGACGGCGCCAACAGCCTGTCCGAGCACTTCACCGTCACGGCCACGGACACCGACGGCAGCACGGCCAGCGGCTCGCTGGATGTGAACATCGTTGATGACCTGCCCAAGGCCAATCCCGATTCGGCCAGTGTCGTCGAAGGCGGCACGGTCAGCGGCAACGTGCTCGACAACGACACCTCAGGCGCCGACGTGCGCGCCGATGGCAAGTACGTGGTCGGCGTGCGGGCCGGCTCCGATACCTCGACCTCGGCCAGCGGCCAGTTGGGCACTCAGGTCCAGGGCCAGTACGGCTACCTGACCCTGGACGCCCAGGGCAACGCCACCTATCACGCCAATCCCAACGCCGTGGCACCTGCCGGGGCCACAGACGTGTTCGTCTACACCGTGCGAGACAGTGACGGCGACGAAAGCACCACCACCATCACCATCGACGTACGTGATTGCTCGCTGATCGCCGGCGCCGACAGCGAGGTCACGGTCTACGAGAAAGCGCTCGACCTGACCAAGGATGGCAACGACCTGGCTGCGGGGAACGTGGTCGGCAGCCAGCCAGGTTCGACCGCCGAGACGGCCAGCGGCTCGCTGGTCAGCTCCATCAGTGGCGGAACCGGGGCGCTGACCTTCACCCTGGTCGGCAATGCCACCGGCCAGTACGGCCAGATCCAGCTGAACGCCGATGGCTCCTACACCTACACCCTGACCTCGGCGCCGAATTCGCCGAATCACGTCAACGACGGGCCGAACGTGCTGACGGAAACCTTCACCTACCAGGTGAAGGACTCGCTCGGCAACTCGACCACCAGCACCATCGTGATCAGCATCGTCGACGACGTGCCCAAGGCTCACAGCGATTTCGCCAATGTCTATGAAGGCGGCACCGTCAGCGGCAACGTGCTGGTCAACGACGTGATCGGCGCGGACGTGCCGGCCGATGGCAAGTATGTGGTCGGCGTGCGCGCAGGCAGCGACACCTCGACCTCGGCCATCGGCCAGCTGGGCAGCAATGTGGTTGGGCAATATGGCTACCTGACCCTCGACGCCCAGGGCAACGCCACCTACCACGCCAATCCCGACAGCGTGGCGCCGGCCGGTGCCACGGACGTCTTCGTCTACACCATCCGCGACGCCGATGGCGACGAGAGCACCACCACCATCACCATCGACGTGCACGATATCTCGCTGGTCGCCTGCCCCGACGACACGGCCAAGGTCTACGAGAAAGCCCTTGACCTGACCAAGGACGGCAACGACCTGGCCGCAGGCACCGTCACCGGCAGCGATCCGCACGCCACCACGGAAACCACCAGCGGCTCGCTGGCCGGTTCGGTCAGTGGCGGCATCGGTGCCCTGACCTTCACCCTGGTCGGCAATGCCGCCGGGCAGTATGGCCAGATCCAGCTGAACAGCGATGGCACCTATACCTACACCCTGACTTCGGCGCCGAACTCGCCCAACCACGCCAACGATGGCCCGAATGTGGTCACCGAGAGCTTCACCTACCAGGTGAAGGATTCGCTCGGCAACACCACCACCAGCACCATTGTGGTCAGCATCGTCGACGACGTGCCCAAGGCCCATTGCGACTTGGCCTCGGTCAAGGAGGGCGCCAGTGTCAGCGGCAACGTGCTGGACAACGATGTGGTCGGCGCCGATGTGCGTGCCGACGGACAGTACGTGGTGGGCGTGCGCGCAGGTTCCGATACCTCGACTTCTGCCATTGGCCATGTGGGCGACACGATCATTGGCCAGTACGGCTACCTGACCCTGGACAGCCAGGGCAACGCCACCTACCACGCCAACCCCGACAGCGTGCCGCCCGCCGGGGCGACCGACAGCTTCGTCTACACCATTCGCGACGCCGATGGCGACGAAAGCACCACGACCATCCGCATCAATGTCCAGGACAGCAAGCTGGTGGCGTGCGAGGACAACGACGTCACCGTCTACGAAAAGGCCCTGGACCTGCACAAGGATGGCAACGACCTGGCCGCCGGCAACGTGACCGGCAGCGATCCTGGCTCCACCGGCGAGACCGCCTCCGGCAGCCTGGTCGGCTCGGTGCATGGCGGCGTCGGTGCACTGACCTACAGCCTGGTCGGCAACGCCGTGGGCCAGTACGGACAGATCCAGCTCAACGCCGACGGCTCCTATACCTACACCCTGACCTCGGCGCCGAAGACCCCGGGTGGCGCCAACGATGGGGCCAACACCGTCAACGAGTACTTCACCTACAAGGCCACAGACGCCCTGGGCAACAGCGTCACCAGCACCATCGCCATCAACATCGTCGACGATGTGCCGACGGTGCAGTGCGCGGTGCGCAGCATCACGCCCGGCCAGGTGGACTCCAACATCCTGCTGGTGGTGGACGTTTCCAGCAGCATGGCCGCAAGCTCCGGCGTGCCGGGGCTGACCCGCCTTGAACTGGCCAAGCAGGCCATCAATGCCTTGCTCGACAAGTACGATGAGATGGGCGACATCAAGGTGCAGATCGTCACCTTCGGCACCGGCGCCGAGATCAAGACACCGGTGTGGGTCTCGATCAGCGAGGCCAAGAGCCTGATCGCCGGGCTCAATCCCGGCGGCTCGACCTACTACGACTCGGCGGCCACCAAGGCCCAGGAAGCCTTCGCCACCACCGGCAAGCTGGTGGGGGCGCAGAACATCAGCTACTTCTTCTCCGACGGCGAACCCACCAACGGCCACGCGATGACGGCGCCGCGCGAGACCGCCTGGGAAACCTTCCTCGACAACAACGGCATCAAGTCCTACGCCATCGGCATGGGCAGCGGCGTCAACGAGGGCAACCTCAACCCGCTGGCCTACGACGGCAGCAGTCATACCGACACCAACTCGGTGGTGGTCACCGACCTCAGCCAGCTGAGTGCGGTGCTCTCCGGCACGGTGCAGGGCGCGCCGATCACCGGCAGCCTGATGAGTGGCGGCGACTTCGGGGCCGACGGCGGCTTCATCAAGGCGCTGCTGGTGGACGGCACCACCTACACCTACGATCCGAAGGCCAATGGCGGGCAGGGCGGCTATACGGTCAGTGGCGGGGCGGACAAGGCTTCGTTCGACACCGTGAGCAACAGCCTGAACATCAAGACCGGCCTGGGCGGCACCCTGGTGGTGAACATGGACAGCGGCGAGTTCACCTACACGCCGCCGAAGGACAACGGCAGCGGCCAGGCGGAGAAGTTCGGCTTCACCGCCAGCGACAACGACGGCGATACCCGCAGCGCCAGCCTGACGGTGAACATCAACAGCAACGGCGCGCCGGTCGCCGGCGCCGACCACATCATCACCAACATCAAGGGCGCCACCCTGAGCGTGCCGGCAGAGGCCTTGCTGGCCAATGACAGCGATCCGGATCACGACACCCTGAGCGCCGCGCCGACCACCTTCAATACCAACTTCGCCGACAAGGGCGCGGGCTTCACGGCGGGCACGCAGGCACAGACCATTACCTTCAACGCCACCGCCAACAAGGCCGAGAACCAGCTGCGCGAGCTGGCCCGCAGCGAGTTCACCAGCCTCAACGGCAGCATGACCGCCGCCCTGGTGGTGGCCGGTTACCTGGGCTCGATCAGCACCGGCAATGCCAACGACGAGGACACCCTGACGGTCACCCTGCGCAAGGGCGAGACCCTGACCCTCGACCATGACCGGCCCGCCGGCAACCTGCTGATGGAGTGGAAGGATGCCAGCGGCAGCTACCAGACCATCGCCGATGGCGGCAGCTTCACGGCCACCCATGACGGGGTGTACAGCATCCATGTGATCAATACCGAGAACGCCTCGGGCAACAGCAAGGCCGCCGAGAACTACAAGCTGAGCCTGGTGGTGGACTACAGCAACGCCAGCAACGACGACTACCACGGCAGCTACACCGTCAGCGACAACCATGGCGGCACGGCGAACGGGGCGGTGGACATCACCTACCAGGCCGGCAATACCCTCACCGGTACTTCAGGGGACGATGTACTGCTGGCCGGAGCGGGCGACACCCTCCTGCACGGTGGTGCCGGCAACGATGTACTGGTGGCCGGCGCAGGCAACAACAGTCTGTACGGTGGCGACGGCAACGACTTGCTGATTGGCGGTCCGGGCAATGACCTGCTCGACGGTGGCGCCGGCAACGACACCGCCAGCTATGCCAGGGCAAGCAGTGGCGTGACCGTCGACCTCGGCCATGTCGGCCAGCAGAATACCGTCGGCGCGGGGCTGGACACCCTCACCGGCATCGAGAACCTGGTCGGCTCGGACTACAACGACACCCTGACCGGCAACGACGGCGACAACCTGCTCAACGGCGGCGCGGGCAACGATGTGCTCAGGGGCGGTGCAGGCAATGACATCCTGATCGGTGGGCGCGGCGATGACACCCTCACCGGTGGCAGCGGCAACGACACCTTCGTCTGGCAGAAGGGCGACACCGGCCACGACACCGTGACCGACTTCACCCCGGGCAGCGATCGGCTGGACCTGTCGCAATTGCTGCAGGGCGAGAACGCCACCAGTGCGTCGCTGGACGACTATCTGCACTTCAAGGTCAGTGGCAGCGGCGGCAATGTGGTGTCGACCATCGAAGTCAGCAGCGTCGCCGGCGCGGCACCGACCCAGACCATCGACCTGGCCGGGGTGGACCTGGCGCAGCACTACGGGGTCGCGGCCGGGGCGGGCGGGTTGATTGCGGCGGGGCATGACACCGCGACCATCATCACCGGCATGCTCAATGACCATTCGTTGAAGGTGGATACGGTGTAAGCCGAGGCTTGCATTCCCCTGTAGGAGCGGCCTTGTGCCGCGAAAGGGGCGCGCAGCGGCCCCAGGATTTCAGCATTGATGCAAAAATTGCAGGGGCCGCTGCGCGCCCCTTTCGCGGCACAAGGCCGCTCCTACACGGTGGGGGGCGCTTGGCCATCTGGCTCAATCCGGTCGCTGCAAGGTCTTCTGCTTGAGGATGTAGAGACTGACCAGCACCGCGCTGGTCAGCATGAACACCCGTGCCCAGAACAACGGCACCAGGTAGCAGGACAGGCCGATGCTGGCCCACATCAGGCCGATCGCATAGACCTTGCCCCGCAGCGGAATCCCCTCGCCGCTGAGGTAGTCGCGGATCCATGGCCCGAGTTTCGGATGATTCACCAGCCAATGGTGAAAGCGCGGCGAGCTGCGGGCGAAGCAGGCCGCCGCCAGCAGCAGGAACGGAGTGGTGGGCAGCACCGGCAGGAAGATCCCCGCCACCCCGAGCGCGACACTGAGCCAGCCGGCGGCCAGCAGCAGGTAGCGCACCACGTTGATCAGTGGTGGCGCGGCTTGAGCAGGGCAGGCTTCTCTTCGGGGGCGTGCAGCAGCAGGAACAGCGCGCTCAGCGCCTCGGGAATCTGCACGATCATGTCGTCCTGCAGGTTGGCATCCTTGGCGATGTCTTCGAACTCCGGCTGCTCGTCGAACAGGCCCGAGCCGACCATGATCGGCAGCAGCATTTCGCTGACTTCTTCCTCGGCGTTCTCGAACCAGGCCTCTTCACGCAGGAACACGCCTTCCATGAAGCCGATGCACCAGCCGCGCAGGTCGGAATCGTCCGGCTCTTCGGTCAGGTCCAGCTCGCAGGGCAGGTCGAATTCCTCGTCGCTGGCCAACTGGCGAGCGATGTGGCCCTTGAGCCCGATCAGGGTGGCCTCGATCTCTTCGCGCTGTGCTTCGCTGGCGTAGTGGGGCTCCTCGGCGAACAGCGCGTCGATCCATTCGCGGTCTGGAACTTGCTCCGAGCAGATCGACAGCGCGGTCAGGTAGCCGTGTGCGGCGACGTAGTCCAGCGCTTCTTCGTGCAGCTCATCGGCGTCGAGGAAGGCTTGCAGGCGGGTCAGTTGCTCGGCGAAGGACATTACAGGGCTACCTTGGGGAATAAACGATAGTGAATTCTAGCACCTTGCGGCGGCTGCGGGGCAAAGGGAACGTCTGTCTGCGGGGCATGCCGGGGGTGGGGCAGTCGGGTATACTCCGCAGTTTTTCGTGCTCCGGTGGCGTTTTCCCGTCATCTGGCAAAAACCGCTTACGCATTCGATGTGTGCACGGCGGATTTATCGTCCAGCCTGAGTCCAGGATGGTACGGCGATTTTGGAGTGGCAAATGCTCGAACAGGCTCAGCGCGTCCTCAAGGATGTCTTCGGTTACGACAGTTTCCGCGGGCGCCAGGCAGCGATCATCGAATGTGTGGCTGGCGGAGGCGACGCCCTGGTGCTGATGCCAACCGGTGGCGGCAAGTCCCTGTGCTTCCAGGTGCCTGGTCTGCTGCGCCCGGGCCTGACCGTGGTGGTGTCGCCGCTGATCGCGTTGATGGACGACCAGGTCGCCACCCTCGACGAGCTGGGCGTGGCCGCCGCGGCGCTGAACTCCACGCTCAGCGCCGAGCAGCAGCGCGACCTGGCCGGGCGCCTGCGCCGCGGCGAGGTGAAGATGCTCTACCTGGCCCCCGAGCGCCTGGTGCAGCCGCGCATGCTGGACTTCCTGCGCGGCCTCGACGTTTCCCTGTTCGCCATCGACGAGGCCCACTGCGTGTCGCAATGGGGCCACGACTTCCGCCCCGAGTACCTGCAACTGGGCCAGCTCGCCGAGCTGTTCCCGCATGTGCCGCGTATCGCCCTGACCGCCACCGCCGACATGCGTACCCGCGAGGAGATCGTCCAGCGCCTGCACCTGCAGGGCGCCGAGCGTTTCCTCTCGAGCTTCGACCGGCCGAACATCTTCTACCGCATCGTGCCCAAGGAGTCGCCGCGCAAGCAGCTGATGGCGTTCCTCGGCGAGCGTCGCGGCAACGCCGGCATCGTCTATTGCCTGTCGCGCAAGAAGGTCGACGAGACCGCTGCCTTCCTTTGCGAGCAGGGCTTCCCGGCGTTGCCGTATCACGCAGGCCTGGCCGCCGAGACCCGCGCCGCCAACCAGCACCGCTTCCTCAACGAGGAAGGGCTGATCATGGTCGCCACCATCGCCTTCGGCATGGGCATCGACAAGCCCAACGTGCGCTTCGTCGCCCACCTCGACCTGCCCAAGTCGCTCGAGGCCTATTACCAGGAGACCGGCCGCGCCGGCCGTGACGGCCTGCCGTCTGATGCCTGGATGGCCTACGGCCTGCAGGACATGGTGATGCTCAAGCAGATGCTGCAGAACTCCGAGGGCGACGAGCGCCACAAGCGCATCGAGCAGCACAAGCTCGACGCCATGCTGGCCCTGTGCGAGGAGACCCGCTGCCGCCGCCAGTCGCTGCTGGCCTACTTCGACGAAGTGCTCGAACAGCCGTGCGGGCATTGCGACAACTGCGTCGACCAGGTGCAGACCTGGGACGCCACCGAACCTGCCCGTCAGGCACTGTCGGCGGTGTTCCGCACCGGCCAGCGCTACGGCGTCGGCCACCTGGTCGACGTGCTGTTGGGCAAGGACACCGAGAAGGTGCGCAATTTCGGCCACGAGAAGCTGTCGGTGTTCGGCGTCGGCAAGTCGCTGGCCGAAGCCGAGTGGCGCTCGCTGTTCCGCCAGTTGGTGGCGCGCGGCCTGGTGGACATCGACCTGGAAGGCTACGGCGGCCTGCGGCTGTCCGACAGTTGCCGGCCGTTGCTGCGTGGCGAGGTGAACCTGCAGCTGCGCCGCGACCTCAAGCCGCAGACCGTGGCCAAGTCCTCCTCCAGCGGTGGCGGTAGCCCGGCCAGCCAGCTGGTGCGGGCCGAGGAGCGCGAGCTGTGGGAGGCGCTGCGCACCCTGCGGCGCAAGCTGGCCGAGGAGCACAGCGTGCCGCCCTATGTCATCTTCCCCGACTCCACCTTGCTGGAGATGCTGCGCAGCATGCCCACCAGCCTCAGCGACATGGCCCAGGTCAGCGGCGTCGGTGCGCGCAAGCTGGAGCGCTACGGCCAGGCCTTCCTCGAAGTGCTCAACGGCGCCGGTGGCACCGAGGAGGCGCCGAAGGTGGTGCTCGACCTGCGTCACGAACTGGTCAGCCTGGCCCGCGCCGGCATGACCCCGGCGCAGATCGCCGGGCAGCTGAACTGCACCGAGAAGAACGTCTACAGCCTGCTGGCCGAGGCCATTGGCCGCCAGGAACTGAGCCTGGAGCAGGCGCTGGACCTGCCGGAAGAGCTGATGATGGAAGTGCAGGACGCCTTCCTCGACGGCGAGGGCGAGTTGCCGCCGGTGTCCGGCGTGGCGCCGCTGTTCGGCCAGCGGGTGCCGGAAGGCGTCCTGCATTGCGTACGGGCGGCGCTGGCGCTGGAGTTCGGCCTGTGATCGCCGGCATTTGCGCCAATTGCTGACCTTTGTCATACCCTTACATGATTATCAGCCATTTCCGCGGCATCGAACCTTGCCTGATTGGCCGGGCCATGATTAGCTGGCTAATAATTAGTTCTATTCATTGAGTTGCTTATGCCCCTGACCGACAACCAACACCGCTTCGGCATGCAGCTGGCCCAGATGTCCCGGGGCTGGCGTGCCGAACTGGACCGCCGCCTGGCCGGGCTCAACCTGTCGCAAGCCCGTTGGCTGGTGCTGTTGCACCTGGCCAGGTTCGACGAGGCGCCGACCCAGCGTGAGCTGGCCCAGAGCGTGGGCGTCGAGGGCCCGACCCTGGCGCGCCTGCTCGACAGCCTCGAGAGCCAGGGGCTGGTGCGCCGCCAGGCGGTGATGGAAGATCGCCGGGCCAAGAAGATCCTGCTGTGCCCGCCGGCCAAGCCGCTGATCGACCAGATCGAGACCATCGCCAATGCCCTGCGCCTCGAGCTGTTCACCGGCATAGACGAGGCCGACATGGAAGTGTGCATGCGCGTGCATGCGAAGATTCTCGATAATCTCGAGAAGTCCTGAACCCTTCATCAATCGCGGGGCAAGCCCGCTCCCACGAGTCTGATCCCACAATTGGCTGCATGACTTGTGGGAGCGGGCTTGCCCCGCGATCATTTCTAGAAGGTATGCCCCAGGTTCAGGTACACCGCCTTCTCATGGGCATCGTTGGCCCCATAGCTCAGGTTCAACGGCCCCAGCGGCGTTTCCAGCCCCAGGAAGATGCTCGCCGCATTGATATAGCCACTGTCGAACTCATTGTCATTGTTCCATGCCCGGCCGCGCTCCAGCGAGCCGCCCAGGTACAGCGGGAAGTCCAGGGGCAGGTAGGCCCGAGGCGTCAGGCGACGGTAGTAGACCATGCGCAGCAGGCTCATGTTCTGCCCGGAGATCGAATCCTGGCGGAAACCTGACAGCTGCCGGGCGCCACCGAACACGAAGCTCGAAGTGACTACCTCGGCGTCATCCAGCGTTCGTCCATACCTGCCACCCAGCACCAGGGTGTTCGGCCCGCTGCTGAAGGCCTTGTCCAGGTTGAACAGCCACTGCCGGTAGTTCTGGTCCGAGTCCAGTGACTTGTCGTACTTGCGCACGGTCAGGCCGATATCCTCGCCACTGTGGGGGAAGTAGACGTTGTCGAAGGTATCGAAGGAATACTTGAGCTCGTAGAACCCCTCGTTGAAGCTGACCTTGGGCAGGTCCTGGTCGCCGATGCGCACCTCGGCGTTGCCCCAGGCCTTGCCCACGCCCAGGCGCACTTCGCCATAGGTGCCGATCTGCCGGCCGACGTTGAGCCCGAAGCCATAGCGCTCCAGGCGGTACTCGGCCACCGGGTCGTTGTCCAGGGTCGCCTCGACGTTCTGCGAGCCCAGCGCCAGGTAGGGCGCGATGAAGTAGCGCGAGCCCACGTCCAGCGGCTGGTAGAACTCGCTGTACAGTTCCTGCTCGTCGCCGATCTGCGCGCGGGTCAGCCATTCGCCGCCAAGCCGGTTGATGCCGTTGACCCGGTAGCTGGCGCCGAGGTTGAAAGCGCTGTCGCCGCGCAGGTCGTCCGACAGGTTCAGGCCCAGGCGCAGGTAGTCGGTGCCGCCACGCCGACCACGGGCGTTGATCACCAGGGTATGCTCGTCGCCCTTGTGCGCCACGCGGTACTGCACCTGGTCGAAGTAGTCCAGCCCATAGAGGGTGCCCATGTCGGTCTGCAGGCGGCCGAGATCCAGCGGTTCGCCGACAGGCTGGCGAATGTAGTAGCGAATCACGTCGTCGCTGACCTTGGAGTCGTTCTCCACGCGGATGGCGGTGATGATCGGCGTGCGCTGTTTCGGCGAGCGCGCCACCGCCAGGTTGCTGTCGCCCTCGGGCTGGCGCAGCGCCGCCAGGCGCGGGTCGAGGGCGCGGGTGGCGCGGTAGCCGGCGTCGATCATGTCCTGGGCACGGCCGAAATCGGTGACGCCGAAGGCCGAGAGCGGCGGCTGGACGAGGATGTCCTCGCGACGCAGGCTGGCCAGTTGCTCCTCGGAGTTGCGCCGGGTCATCAGGGTGATCGACTGGTTGAGCACATCCACCACGGTGGCCAGCTGCTTGCGGTTGCGCAGCGGGGTGCCGATGTCGACGACAATGGCCAGGTCCACGCCCATCTCGCGCACCACGTCCACCGGGATGTTGTCGGTCATGCCGCCGTCCACCAGCAGCCGGCCGTCCAGCTCCACCGGGGCGAACACCGCCGGGATCGACATGCTGGCGCGGATCACCTGGGGCAGGTGGCCGCGGCGGAAGATCACCTTCTCGCCGCTGGTGATGTCGGTGGCCACGGCGCGGAAGGGAATCGGCAGCTTGTCGAAGTCGCGGATGTCAGCGGTGTGGGCCAGCTTGCTTTCCAGCAGCAGGGCCAGGTTCTGGCCCTGGATCACCCCCAGCGGCAGGCCCAGGCTGCCGTCGTCGCGAAAGCTCAGCCTCTGCTTGACCAGGAAGTCGCGGTCGTCCTGCTTGCGCCGAAACGGCACATCCTTGCGCGGCGGCGCATCGGACAGCGCCTGTTGCCAGTCCAGCGTGGTGGCCAGTTTTTCCAGTTCGGCGATGCTGTAGCCCGAGGCGTACAACCCGCCGACCACCGCGCCCATGCTGGTGCCGGCGATGGCGTCGATGCGCACGCCCTGTTCCTCCAGGGCCTTGAGCACGCCGATATGGGCCAGGCCGCGGGCGGCGCCGCCCGACAACACCAGGCCGATCTTTGGCCGTGCCGCTTCGGCGGCCAGCACGGTGAAGGAGGTGAGCATCAGCAGGAGGCAGTACAGCAGGCGGCGCATCGTGAGTCTCAAACCAGAGGATAAAGACCGCTAGTATAAGCGGCCCTTCCTACGGAGTTTCCCTACATGGCAGACAGCAAGCCACAAATCGTCATCACTTATTGCACCCAGTGCCAGTGGCTGCTGCGCGCTGCCTGGCTGGCCCAGGAACTGCTCAGCACCTTCGCCGATGATATCGGCCAGGTAGCGCTGGAGCCTGGCACCGGTGGGGTGTTCCGCATCACCTGCGACGGCGTGCAGATCTGGGAGCGCAAGGCCGACGGCGGCTTCCCCGAGGCCAAGGTGCTCAAGCAGCGGGTGCGCGACCAGATCGATCCGCAGCGCGACCTGGGCCACAACGATCGCTGATCAGGCGCTTTCGGGCTGTGGCTGGCGGGCCGGTTGCTCGGCGGCCAGGCGGCTGGACAGCACGATGGCGAAGATGATCAAGGCGCCACCGGCGAGCATGCGCAGGGTCGGCTGTTCGGCGAACACCACCCAGGCCACGGCGATGCCGTAGACCGGTTCCATGCCGAACACCACCGCGGCGGTGCGCGCCTTGATCACCGCCAGGCTGGCGACGAACAGGCTGTGGGCGACGCCGGTGCAGAAGACGCCGAGCAGGGCGATCCACAACCAGTCCAGCGGCGCCACCGCGCCCAGGCCGGGGGCCGCGAACGGCAGCAGGCACAGGCTCACCACCAGGTTCTGCCACAGCGCCGCCTGCACGGCGGGCAGGCGCCCGGAACCGGCGCGGTTGGTCAGCGACAGCAGCGAGAACAGCAAGCCCGAGAGCAGCGCCCAAAGCAACCCGCCGGTGGCCTCGCTGGCCAGGTCGAATGCCGGGGTGACCAGCACCAGGCCGATGCTCACCAGCAGCACCAGCAGCGCTTCGTTGCGGCGGATGCGTTCGCGGAACAGCAGGCCCTCGAGGATCACGGTGAAGGCCGGGAAGCTGGCGAAGCCGAGGGTGGCGATGGCCACGCCGCCGACCTTGACTGCAATGAAGAAGCTCACCCAGTGCCCGGCCAGCAGCGCGCCGCCCAGCAGCAGGCGGCGCAGGTCCTGGCCGCGCAGCGGTTGCCAGGCCTGGCGCGCCAGGCTGGCGAACAGGGCCAGGGCCAGCACCGCGAACAGGGCGCGGCCGAAGACGATGATCGAGGGGCTGGCGCTGGCGGCCAGCTTGCCGAAGACGCCGGTCAGGCCGAAGAACAGCGCGCCGATGTGCAGGGCGCCGAGGGCGGTGCGGTGGTTCATGGTGGTCCTTTGCATTCGCTGGTTCCTGTGCCGGCCTCTTCGCGGGTAAACCCGCTCCCACAGGTCAGTGCGAATCCTGTGGGAGCGGGTTTACCCGCGAAGAGGCCAGCACAGGGAGAGAAGATCTAGGCGCTCAGTGTAAGAGCCCGGTCTGCCCGTGTCTGTCGCGCATCTCGCGTCAGTTGTCGCCAGACTCGCGCCGCAACGCCAGCGGCGTACAGCCGAACGCCCGCATCACCGCCGCGCTGAAGGCGCTCTGCGAGCCATACCCCACCCGCGCCGCGACCTCTCCCACCGGCAACAGCGTCTCACGCAACAATCGTCGCACCATCGACAGCCGCCGCTGGCGGATGTAGTCCATCGGCGTCATGCCGCACTCGCTGGCAAAACGCGCGTGCAGTCGCGCGCTGGACAGCCCGGCCAGGCGTGCCAGGTCGGCGACCTGCAAGGGATAGGCGGCGTGCTGCTCGATATGCCGGTCGAAGGCGGCATAGGGCAGGCGCCTGCTGGCCAGTAGCGGAGCGCCGGCCTGCGGGTTGAGGCTGGCCAGCAGCAGCACCGCGCCCTGGCGGGCAATCAGCGGGTCGTCCACCGGGCTGGCCGCCAGCCAGTCGACCAACTGCTGCTGGCGGCTGTTCAGGCCCAGGGGGCCGGGGCGGTCGAGCAGACGACGGCTGTTATCGGCGTGCTCGCCCAGATGGTCGCCGAGCCAGTGCCCGCCCGGCACGTCCAGCACCAGGCAGTGGCTGCCCTCAGGGCTGCCGCAGGTGTGGTGGGCACCGGCAGGCACCACCATCAGGTCCTGGCGACCGACCCGGCCGCCGTGGCCATTCACCTCGAAGTCCAGTCGCCCGCCCAGGCCGAACACCAGCTGCGGGTGGTCGTGGCTGTGGGCGATCAGGTCGTGGCGATAATGGCGCAGCGAAAGCAGGGGGGCGGCGGTCATGGTGAGTCCTCACGAAGCAGGTGAAGAGTGTACACCTCCAGGCGCGCGCAGGATGGTCATGCGCCTGCCACCAATCTGTCACCTGTGCCTGCCAGTCTCCAGCAAACAGTGCCGGAGCCTGCCCATGACCCACGCCGAACCTCTCCGCCCGTCACGCAAGCAGCGTGTCCGTACCCTGTGGATTTCCGATGTGCACCTGGGCACCCGGGATTGCCAGGCGGAACATCTCGCGCACTTCCTCAAGGGCTACCAGGCCGAGCGCATCTACCTGGTCGGCGATATCATCGACGGCTGGAAACTGCGCGGCGGCATCTACTGGCCCCAGGCCCACACCAACGTCATCCGCCGCCTGCTGACCCTGAGCAAACGCGGTACCGAGGTGATCTACGTCACCGGCAACCACGACGAATTCCTGCGCCGCTACTCGAAACTGATCCTGGGCAATATCCAACTGGTGGATGAAGCCGAGCACCTTACCGTCGATGGCCGGCGGCTGCTGGTGATCCATGGCGACCAGTTCGACGTGATCACCCGCTACCACCGCTGGCTGGCGTTTCTCGGCGACCGGGCCTACGAGTTCACCCTGGTGCTCAACCGTTGGCTCAACCACTGGCGCGCCCGTTATGGCTATGGCTACTGGTCGCTGTCGGCGTACCTCAAGCACAAGGTCAAGGGCGCGGTGAACTTCATCAGCGATTTCGAGGACGCCATTGCCCACGAGTGCACTCGGCGTGGCTTCCAGGGCGTGGTGTGCGGGCATATCCACCATGCCGAGATTCGCCGGGTGGGCGAGGTGGAGTACCTCAACTGCGGCGACTGGGTGGAGTCGTGCACGGCGCTGATCGAACACTGGGACGGGCGGATCGAGCTGTACCGGTTCGCCGATGCTCAGGCGCGCGAGGCGGCGTCGCGGTTGGCGGAGCTGGGTGAGCCGGCCTAGGTCGCCTTCAGCCCTGTAGGAGCGGCCTTGTGCCGCGAAAGGGGCGCGCAGCGGCCCCAGGATCTCGGGTATGTCTCAAGATCGTCGGGGCTGCTGCGCAGCCCCTTTCGCGGCACAAGGCCGCTCCTACAGGTGGCGGGTAGCTGGAATCAGGCCGACGCCTTCAAGGCCGCCTTGTAGATCGACTGCCTGGGCTGGGCGAACAGCCGCTCCATCATCGGTTCGAAGAACGACAGCGGCAGGCTCGGGTACTCGGGGTCGAACGCCGCCGCGTCGTAGCGTGCGCAGAATTCGATGGTCCGCTGGTACTGCGGGTGATCGCTGAACTGCTCGCGCAGGTGGCGATCCATGCCCAGGTGGTGGAAGAAGTAGTAGCCCTGGAAGATCCCGTGCTTTTCGATCATCCACAGGTTCTCGGCGCTGACGAAGGGCTTGAGGATCGCCGCGGCGATATCCGGGTGGTTGTAGCTGCCGAGGGTGTCGCCGATGTCGTGCAGCAGGGCGCAGACCACGTATTCCTCGTCGCGGCCGTCACGGTAGGCGCGGGTGGCGGTCTGCAGCGAGTGGCTCAGGCGATCGATGGGAAAGCCGCCGAAGTCGCCATCGAGCAGGCGCAGGTGGGCGACGATGCGTTGGGGCAACTGCCGGGCATAGGCGCGAAAGTCGTCGGCGATGATCGCCCAGTCCTGGGCGGTGCCGTCGCGCATGTGGCTGAAGTTCGCTTGCTTGTTCATCGCCGCGGGCCACTCGTATCGGGGACATGTCTGGCAGTGTTGGCCAGGACACGGGCTTTGGCAGTGGCCGGCCGGGACGCGAACCTGGCCTTGCGGGCCGATTCAGAGGCTGAGGCGGCCCAGCAGGATGTCGCGGAACATGGCGAAGTCGCCGACCAGGCTGTACCAGGGGTGGGTGAAGGTGGCCGGTCGGTTCTTCTCGAAGAAGAAATGCCCGGCCCAGGCAAAGCCGTAGCCGGCCAGCGGCACGGCCAGCAGCAACAGCCACTGGCCGCTGCCGATGCTGTAGGCGAGCAGGGCGATCACCAGGCTGGTGCCGACGAAGTGCAGGCGGCGGCAGGTGGCGTTGCTGTGCTCGCCCAGGTAGTAGGGATAGAACTCGGCAAAACTGCGGAACTGCGCTGTGCGGGTCATGGCGGGTTTCCGGATCTGCGGGTCGTGCTTACAGGATACACGGCGTGGAGCCTGAATCGAGTCTAGAGTCACTGGATGCAGTGGCCAGTGACAATAGGCGCCAATTGAGTATCCTTTCGGTTCACCGCAGGAGCGGTCAGCACAAGAGCCTGTCATGAGTGAGAGAACCACGTCAGCCAGCTGGGCATCAGGGATCGTCAAGGCACTCGAGCTGGAAGGGCTCGATTGCCCGGCCATGTTCAAGCAGCTCGGGCTCGACTTTTCCGCCCTCGACGACCCCGATGCGCGATTCACCCAGGATTCGATGACCCGGCTGTGGCAGCTGGCGGTCGAGTTGTCGGGCAACGAGGCCATCGGCCTGAACATGGCCCGGGTGGTGCGACCGGCGTCGTTCCATGTGGTGGGCTATGCGCTGATGTCCAGTCGCACCCTGGCCGAGGGTTTCGAACGCCTGGTGCGCTACCAGCGGATCATCGCCGAGAGCTCGGACCTGAGCTTTCGCCGCGAGCCCGACGGCTACGCCCTGGTGCTGACCGTGCATGGCGACCACCTGCCGCCGACCCGGCACAGCGCCGAGGCGTCCCTGGCCTGCGCCCTGGCCCTGTGCACCTGGCTCAGCGGGCGGCCGATCCAGCCGCGGCGGGTGCTGATCCAGGGCGGCCAGCCGAAGAATGTCGAGCCGTACAAGGTGGCCTTCCATGCGCCGCTGGTATTTGGCGCGCCCCATGACGCGCTGGTGCTCGAGCGTGCCGACATGGAGGCGCCGCTGCCGACCGCCAACGAGGCGATGGCGGTGCTGCATGATCGCTTTGCCGGGGAATACCTGGCGCGCTTCTCGGAAAGCCGCGTGACCCACCGGGTGCGCCAGGTGCTGTGCCGCATCCTGCCCCAGGGCGAGCCCAAGCGCGAGACCGTGGCCCAGGCCCTGCACCTGTCGCAGCGCACCTTGCAAAGGCGTCTGCAGGACGAGGGCACCAGCTTCCAGACCCTGCTCGACGACACCCGCCGCGAACTGGCCGAGCAGTACCTGGCGCAGCCCGGCACCACCTTGCTGGAGACCGCCTACCTTTTGGGTTTCGCCGATCCGAGCAACTTCTACCGGGCGTTCCGCCGCTGGTTCGACACCACGCCGAGCGAGTACCGCACGCGGCTGTCGGTCAGTGACGCCAGAACGCCGGCATGCACAACACCAGCACCGTGATGATCTCCAGGCGGCCCAGCAGCATGCCGCCAGCGAGGATCCACTTGGCCGCGTCCGGCAGGCTGGCGTAGTTGCCGGCCGGGCCGATCACCTCGCCCAGCCCGGGGCCTACGCCCGACACCGTGCCGGCGGCGCCGGTCAGCGCGGTCATCCAGTCCACGCCCAGCAGCGACAGCAGCAGGGCGATGATGCAGATGGTGATGGCGAAGAAGAACGAGAAGGTCAGGATCGAACGCACGATCTCTTCGTCGAGGCGATGGCCGTTGTACTTCTGCTTGATCACCGCCCGTGGGTGGATCAGCTGGTTGAGGTTGGCCTTGAGCAGGATGTAGGCGACCTGGAAGCGGAAGATCTTGATACCGCCGGCGGTGGAGCCGGAGCAGCCGCCGACGAAGCCCAGGTAGAAGAACAGCATCAGCGAGAAGTTGCCCCACATGCTGTAGTCGCCCAGGGCGAAACCGGTGGTGGTGACCACCGAGGTGACGTTCAGCGCCACGTGACGCAGGGCGTCGAGCCAATGCAGGTCAGTGGTGGCCCAATACCAGGTGCCGAGCACCAGCCAGGTGGCCACCAGCATGGCCAGCAGTCCCTGCACCTGCTGGTCCTTGATCAGCGCCTTGCGGTGGCCGCGCAGGGTGGCCACGTACAAGGTGAATGGCACGCTGCCCATGATCATCACCACCACCGCGACCCAGTGCACCGCGGGGATGTCCCATTTGGCCAGGGACTGGTCGGACGTGGAGAAACCGCCGGTGGAGATCGCCGACATGGCATGGTTGATCGCGTCGAACGGGCTCATCCCCGCCCACCAGAACGCCAGGCTGCCGAGCACGGTAATGCCCACATACACCGCGACGATCGACTTGGCGACCATGTGCGAGCGCGGCATGACCTTTTCCGAGCGGTCGGAGGACTCGGTCTGGAACAGGCGCATGCCACCAATGCGCAGCAGTGGCAGGATCGCCACCGCCATACCGATGAAGCCGATGCCGCCCAGCCAGTGCAGCATCGAGCGCCACATCAGGATGCCCGGCGACATGTTGTCCAGGCCGCTGAGCACGGTGGCGCCGGTGGCGGTGATGCCGGACATGCTTTCGAAGAAGGCGTCGGTGTAGCTGATGTGCTGCGTCAGCAGGAACGGCAGGGCGGCGAACACGCAGACCACCAGCCAGCTGCTGACGGTCAGCAGGTACATGTCGCGTGGGCGCAGGTGCACGTGCTCGGGGCGGCCGGGGATGACCAGGCCGAGCCCGGCGAGGAAGGTGATCAGGCTCGACCAGAGGAACGACGGCATGTCGCCGGTGCGCTCGAAGACCACCAGGGTCGCCATGGGCACCACCATGCTCACCGCCAGGGTGATCAGGAAGATGCCGATGATGAAACCAATGATCCTTAAGGTCGGCAACGCCATGTGATCTGCTCTGACTCGCTACGGAAAGGGCGCCATTCTACCTGTGCACCGGGGCTTGTAAACGAACGATTGGCTGGGGCATGGTAGCGGGCTTGCACCGCGATACCTACCGGGTCGATGCCATCGCGGGACAAGCCCACTCACATGTTGCCTTCTGGTTAGTGCAGAATGGCCGCACTTTCAATCTGCCAGGAGGTAAGCCCATGGAGGCTCTCGACGCATTGCTCAACCGTGTTTCCGTGCCACGCCTGACCGAACCGGCGCCCAATGCCGCCCAGCGCGAGGCGCTGTTCCAGGCCGCGCTGCGTGCGCCGGACCATGGCCAGCTGCGTCCCTGGCGCTTCCTGACCATCGAGGGACAGGGCCGCGAGAAGCTCGGCGAACTGTTCGCCGAGGCGGTGCAGGCCAAGGGCGATGCCACCCCGGCCGCGCTGGACAAGGCCCGGGCGATGCCGCTGCGGGCACCGTTGCTGATTGTGGTGGTGGCCCGGTTGCAGGAGCATTTCAAGGTGCCGAAGATCGAACAGCGCCTGGCCGCCGGCTGCGCCGCCCACGGCATCCTCGTTTCCGCCCACGCCCAGGGTATCGGCGCGGTGTGGCGCACCGGTGACATGGCGTATGACGTCCATGTGCACGAGGGCTTGGGTCTTGAGGCGAATGAAGAGGTGATCGGCTACCTGTATGTCGGCACGCCGATGGGCGAGCCGCGCACGGCGCCAGTCCTGGAGACAGCCCGGTACGTCAGTGCCTGGGGTAACTGAAGCATTGGGTCATCGCGGGGCAAGCCCGCTCCCACGCAAGCCCGCCCCACGGGAATGCGTGGGAGCGGGCTTGCCCCGCGATGGGTTCATCACCACTGTCAGCTATTCATGCGCCAAGGGCAGCTCCAGCGTCGCAATGAACCCACCCTGCGGATGATTGCCCAACACCAGGCTGCCGCCATGGCGCTCTGCCGCCTTGCGCGCAATCGCCAGCCCCAGTCCATGCCCAGGTGCGTCCTGCCCCGGCGCCCGGAAGAACGGCTCGCCCAGTTGCGCCAGGTGCTCTGCCGCCACCCCCGGCCCATGATCGCGCACGCTCAGCACGATGCGATCCTGCTCCCGACGGGCATGCACCTCGATCGGCTGCCCGGCCGGATTGAAACGCAGGGCATTGCGCAACAAATTGTCCACCGCCCGTTCGATCAAGGTCGGCCAGCCGTGCAAGGTCAGGCCTGCCTGCGCTTCCAGTCGCACTTCCTGTTCCGGCGCTGACAGTTGGGCGTCCTTGCGCACGCCGCCCAGCAAGGCATTGAGGTCCACGGGTTCGGCATGGGCCTGGTCGGCATCGACCCGGGCCAGCACCAGGATCTCGCTGATCAGGTCTTCCAGGCGATCGCACTCGCGGGTCAGGCGTGGCCACAGGGCCTGGCGCTGCTCCGGCTCGGCGCGTTCGGCCAGGGCCAGGGCGATGCGCAGCCGCGCCAGCGGCGAGCGCAGTTCGTGGGACACGTCACGTAGCAACTGGCGCTGGCTGCCGATCAGACTCTGCAAGCGCGCGCCCATCTTGTTGAAGTCGTTGGCCAGCACGCCAAACTCGTCGCGGCGCACTGCCAGCCGCGCCAGGCTGTTCTGCTGGTAGCTGGTCTGCCCCAGGTCGTGCACCGCGCCGCGCAGGCGGCTGAGCGGGCGGGTGATCGACAGGGTCACCAGCAGGCTGAACAGGGTCAGTACCACCAGGGCGATCCCCAGGGCGCTGAGCGGCCAGATCAGGCTCTCGCGGTGCCAGGCGGCCAGTTCGGGGTGGGGGATGCGGTAGATCAGCAGGTAGGTCTCGCCGCTGGTGGGGCTGGTGTATTCCTCGGTCAGGCGGCGCCAGGGTAGGCGCCGCTCGTCGTTGTGCTGGCGCGCCTCGAAGGCGGCGGCGCGGCGCGGAAAGGTGCCGGGCACCACGGCGTCGCCGCTGTCATCGAGCACCTGCACGTCGATCTTGTAGCGCTGCTTGCGTCTTTCCAGGAAGCGCTGCGACGACTCCAGGCCGTCCTGTTCATAGTGCTGGGCCCAGTGGCTGGCCAGGTTGTTCAGGCCCGGATGGCGGCTGAGGATCCAGGTGTCCTGGTTGAGCATGTGCCCGAGCAGGATCGACAGCCCGGCGACCAGGGCGATGGCCAGCCAGAAGCTGGCCAGGATGCGCCAGAACAGTGAACGCAAGACGAGCACCTCCGAGAAATGGCGAAAGCCCGGCCCGCGGGGGTGCGGGCCGGGCATCGGGCTGACAGCTTACTGGGCCTTGCCGGCTTTTTCAGCCTTCCAGGCCTGGAACTCCTGCCACTCGGCCTTGCGCGCGGCGCGTTCCTTCTGCAGGTCGTCGAACTTCTTCTGCTGCTCGGGCTTGAGCAGGGCGCGGATCTGGCCGTCGGTCTTGTCGTGGCTGGCCTTGAGTTCGTCCTTCATGGCTTTCTGCTCGGCGGCCGGCAGCTTGGCCATGTAGCGCTCGGTGATGTCGCGGCGCTGCTGCATCTGCTCGCCCATCAGCTTGCCGATCTGCTGGCGCTGGTCGCGGCTCAGGTCCAGCTGGGCGAAAGGCGCGTCACCGCGATGATGCGGGCCGTCGTGGCGCGGGCCGCCGTCAGGCATGGCCATGGCCACGGTCGGCAGGGCGGCGGCGAACATCAGGGCGATCAGGGTCTTGCGCATGGTGTCTCTCCTTTCAGGGGCCGGTGGTTACCGGATGAGCCCAGTCTAGGGAGATCAAGGTCAAGGGCGGTCAGGCGAGGGTAAAGGGAGGGTAAAGTTGGCGGTAGCCGTCGTGCGGATCCTGTGGGAGCAACTGTCTTGCTGAGATCTTTCAACTGGCGTGATCTCTGTAGGAGCGGCCTTGTGCCGCGAAAGGGCTGCGCAGCAGCCCCGGGATTTCAGCGGTTTTGCAAAGATCGCCGGGGCCGCTTTGCGGCCCTTTCGCGGCACAAGGCCGCTCCTACAGGGTTCTAGTCGCTGTCAGAGGCTGTAGTAGTAGCCGCGGCTGCGCAGCGCGACGATGCGCGGGCGGCCGTCCGGGTGCGGGCCGATCTTCTTGCGCAGGTTGCTGACGTGCATGTCCAGGCTGCGGTCATAGAGCGTGAGTTTGCGACCCAGGCCGATCTGCGCCAGCTCCTGCTTGTCCAGCGGTTCGCCGGGCTGGCGCAGCAGCGCCTCGAGGATGCGGCTCTCGGACAGCGTGAGGGTCATCTCGCGCTCGTCGATGCTGACCACGCCGCGCACCGGACTGAAGGTCAGGTCGCCGATCTCGACCTGGCTGCTGGGCGCGCTGGGGTGGCTGCGGCGCAGCACGGCGCGCAGGCGGGCGGTAAGTTCGCGGGGGTCGCAGGGCTTGGCTAGGTAGTCGTCGGCGCCCAGCTCAAGGCCGAGTATGCGGTCCAGCGGCTCGCCACGGGCCGAGAGCATCAGCACCGGCAGGTCGGTGTGCTCGCTGCGCAACTGTTTGAGCAGTTCCAGGCCGCTGCCGTCGGGCAGCATGACATCCAGCACCACCGCCGCCGGGGCGTGGCTGGCCAAGGCCTGGCGCGCACTCTGGCCATCGTGGCAGGCGCGCACCGCAAACCCTTCCTGGGTCAGCCAGCTGCCGAGCAGCTCGCACAGTTCCTGGTCATCATCAATCAGTAACAGCTCGCTCATGTCTCACTCAATTCAACCATTGCCGGCGTCTTCTGTGTCCGCCGCTGGCTAAGATACCGCAGACTGCCGACAACAGTGCAACGACCGAGCCGATCAGGAACCACTGCTGCTGGTCGGTGAGCAGGCGCTGGGGGGCGCTGCTGGCGGCCTGCAGTTCCTTGACCGTCAGTTTCAGGCGCTGGTTGTCCTGGCGCAGGCGCGAGAGCTGGGCGCTTTCGCGTTCGCTGTCCTGGTTCTGCAGTTGCAGG
Organism: Pseudomonas sp. DVZ6; assembly: GCF_024259445.1. Classification (NCBI taxonomy): domain Bacteria; kingdom Pseudomonadati; phylum Pseudomonadota; class Gammaproteobacteria; order Pseudomonadales; family Pseudomonadaceae; genus Pseudomonas; species Pseudomonas sp. DVZ6. The sequence goes on along the minus strand of NZ_JANCLM010000040.1, from coordinate 9,008 downwards.
GTCAGCGCGTCGCGCTGTTTCTCGCTCTCTTCCAGGCGCTGCTGCAGCTCGGTGATCCGCGCCCCGGCTTCCAGCGACAGCGGCTGCTCGGCCGCGGCGAAAGGGGACAGCAGTAACAGGCAAAGCAGCAGGGACATCGGACCTTGACGCATTGGAACTCCTGATTCGTATCGATTCAGGAGGTTGTCGGCCAGTTGTCGGATTAGATGAGGCGGGTATCGAGTTGGCCTCATTCGCGGGTAAACCCGCTCCCACAGAGGCGTGCGGCGCCTGTGGGAGCGGGTTTGCCCGCGAAAAAGGCGATGCGGTTTCGGATCAGGGCAGGACTTGCTTGAACGGCTTGACCACGACCTTGTCGTAGACGCCTGCGGCGATATACGGGTCGGCGTCGGCCCAGGCCTGGGCGGCGGCCAGCGAATCGAACTCGGCGACGATCAGGCTGCCGCTGAAACCGGCGGCGCCCGGGTCGTTGCTGTCGATGGCCGGGTGCGGGCCGGCGAGGACCACGCGGCCCTCTGCCTTGAGCTGCTGCAGGCGCTCAATATGGGCGGGGCGGGCGGCCAGGCGTTTTTCCAGGGAGTTTTCGACGTCGCTGGCGATGATGGCGTAGAGCATGTCAGTCCTTGGGTTTGGAGGTGGAAGGATCGGCATCGTGCAGGTGGCGCGACAGATAGACACCCTGGGCCACCAGGAACAGCACGGTCATGCCGAGGCTGCCGAACACCTTGAAGTCGACCCAGATGTCCTGGAAGGTGAAAGCGACAAACAGGTTGGCGGCGCCGCACACCAGGAAGAAACCGATCCACGCCAGGTTCAGGCGGGTCCAGACTGTTTCAGGGAGTGTCAGGGCGTGACCCATGATGCGCTTGATCAGCACCCGGTCACCGATGAAGTGGCTGCCGGCGAAGGCCAGTGCGAACAGCCAGTTGACCACCGGTGCTTTCCACTTGAGGAAGGTCTCGCTGTGGAAGGCCAGGGTCAGGCCACCGAACACCAGGCAGGCGACCAGGGTCAGCAACTGGCCCTTTTCCAACTTGCCGTGGCGCAGGAACAGCGCGCCGTAGACCACCACGGAGCTGGCGATCAGCATGGCGGTGGCGCTGTAGATCCCGCCGAACTCGAAGCTTTGGCCGGCGAATTCGACCGGGCGCGGGTCCAGTTTGTAGACGATGAAGAACAGCAGCAGCGGGATGAAATCGATGAATTGTTTCACAGTGGCAGCCAGAAGCGGGATGTGACGGCATAATAACAAACATCGATTCCTGCGAAAGCGCTCCTCCATGAATGTTGATCTGCACTGTCACAGCACGGCCTCCGACGGCGCCCTGTCGCCCACGGCACTGGTCGCCCGGGCCCACGAGCACGGGGTGCGGACGCTGTCGCTCACCGACCACGACACCCTCGAAGGCCTGCCCGAGGCCCGCCAGGCCTGCCTGGACAACGGCATGCAGTGGGTCAGCGGGGTAGAGTTGTCGTGCACCTGGGGCGGCGCCACCATCCATGTGCTGGGTTACGATTTCCCGCTCGATGCCCCGCCCTTGCTCGAAGCCATCGGCAATCTGCATCGCGGCCGCTGGCTGCGCGCCGAGGAAATCGACCGCAAGCTGGCGGCCAAGGGCATGCCCGGCGCGCTGGACGGCGCGCGGGCCGTGCAGCAGGAACTGGGCGACAGCGGCAACGCCCCGGCGCGCCCGCACTTCGCCGAATTCCTGGTGCGCGCAGGCTTCGTCAAGGACCGTGGCGAGGCCTTTCGCAAGTGGCTGGGCGCCGGCAAGTTGGGGGACGTCAAGCTGCACTGGCCGACGCTGGAGGAAACCGTCGCCACGTTGCGCCAGTCCAATGCCTGGGTGAGCCTGGCCCATCCCATGCACTACGAACTGACCCGCAGCAAGCGCAGACGGCTGATTGCCGACTATATTCAGGCAGGGGGGCAGGCGCTGGAAGTGGTCAATGGGATGATGCCGCCCGAGCAGGTGGGGACAATGTCGATCCTCACCCGTGAGTTCGGCTTGCTGGCAAGCGCCGGCAGTGACTTCCACGGCCCCGGCACCTGGGGCGAGATCGGTGCCTACCGGCCATTGCCCGAGGACCTGCCACCTCTGTGGCGTCGATTCCGACATGAACAGTCTATGGCGGTATGAACAGGACGACTACGTGAGCCAATTTTTCCAGATTCATGCGGAAAACCCGCAGGCGCGCCTGATCAAACAGGCCGTGGAGATCATCCGCAAGGGTGGGGTGGTGGTCTACCCGACCGACTCGGCCTATGCGATGGGCTGCCAGATCGGCGACAAGGGCGCCATCGAGCGGGTGCGCCGCCTGCGTCAGCTGGACAAGAACCACAACTTCACCCTGTTGTGCTGCGACCTGTCCGAGATGGGCACCTTCGCCAAGATCGACACGGCGACGTTCCGCCTGCTCAAGGCGCACATTCCGGGGCCCTACACCTTCATCCTCAACGCCACCCGTGAAGTGCCGCGCCTGTTGTTGCACGACAAGCGCCGCACCATCGGCCTGCGCGTGCCGTCCAACCCCATTGTCCTGGCGCTGCTCGAGGAGCTTGGCGAGCCGCTGATGAGCGTCAGCCTCATCCTGCCGGGCGACGACGAGCCGATGACCGACCCTTACGAGATCCGCCAGCGCCTGGAGCATCATGTCGACCTGATCATCGACGGCGGCTTCGGTGACCTGAAGGCTTCGACCGTCATCGACCTGTCCGGTGACGAGCCGGAGCTGATTCGTGAAGGGTGCGGGGATCCGACGCCGTTCCTGGTCAACGCATGAGCCAGATGGAAACGCCCGAGGCGCCGACCGACCAGGCCGATGCCCCCCAGCAGTTGCAGCTGGCCCTGGTCTATGGGGAGGTGCTGACCGAGCTGCCGGTGGACCTGTACATCCCGCCGGACGCGCTGGAAGTGATCCTCGAGGCCTTCGAAGGCCCGCTGGACCTGCTGCTGTACCTGATCCGCAAGCAGAACATCGATATCCTCGACATCCCGGTGGCCGAGATCACTCGCCAGTACATGGGCTATGTCGAGCTGATGAAGAACGTGCGCCTGGAACTGGCCGCCGAGTACCTGGTGATGGCCGCCATGCTCGCCGAGATCAAGTCGCGCATGCTGCTGCCGCGTTCCAGCGAGATCGAGGAAGAGGAAGGCGATCCACGCGCCGAGCTGATCCGCCGCCTGCAGGAGTACGAGCGCTTCAAGGCTGCCGCCGAAGGTATCGATGAGCTGCCGCGGGTTGGCCGCGACGTCGTCGTGCCGCGTCTCGAGGCCCCTCAGGCCAAGGTGCGCAAGCTGCTGCCGGAGGTCGCCCTGGAGGAGATCCTGCTGTCCATGGCCGAGGTCATGCGCCGCAACGACCTGTTCGAGAGCCACCAGATCACTCGCGAGACCTTGTCGACCCGCGAGCGCATGAGCGAGGTGCTCGAACGCCTCAAGGGCGGTGGCTTCGTGCCCTTCGTCGAACTGTTCACCCGCGAGGAGGGCAAGCTCGGCGTGGTGGTGACCTTCATGGCGATTCTCGAACTGGTGAAGGAATCGCTGATCGAACTCGTGCAAAATGAGCCTTTCGCCCCGATCCACGTCCGTGCCCGGGCAGAGTGACCTGACGACTACCGATGAACCTGAACGAACCCCGCGAACTGGCGTCGCTGATCGAGGCCTTCCTGCTCGCCTCGGGCAAGCCGCAATCCCTCGAGCGCCTCTATGAGCTGTTCGAGGAAGCCGAGCGCCCGGCCCCCGCCGTTTTCAAAAAGGCCCTGGAGGTGCTGGGCAAGTCCTGCAGCGGCCGTGCCTTCGAGCTCAAGGAAGTGGCCAGCGGCTATCGGCTGCAAATCCGCGAAGACTATGCACCCTGGGTCGGCCGCCTGTGGGAGGAGCGCCCGCAGCGCTATTCCCGTGCGCTGCTGGAAACCATGGCGCTGATCGCCTACCGCCAGCCCATCACCCGCGGCGAGATCGAGGACGTGCGCGGCGTGGCGGTCAACAGCAACATCATCAAGACCCTGATGGAGCGCGAGTGGATCCGCATCGTCGGCTACCGCGAGGTGCCAGGGCGTCCTGCGATGTTTGCCACCACCAAGGCGTTTCTCGATCACTTCAACCTCAAGAGCCTCGATGAACTGCCGGCGCTGGCCGAGTTGCGCGAGCTGGAGCCGGAACCGCTGCTCGACCCGGACGAGGCGCCGGTGCCCGCTCACCTGCAAGCCCTGGCCGATGCCAGCCTGGGCGAGGAGGGTGAGGAAACGGAGCCCAAGGATGAGACCAGCTTCCGCTCGCTGCTGGTGGAGCTGGATGCGATGGAAGAAGGGCTCAAGACCGATTTCGATGATTTGCGCGATGAAGAAGAGCCTGAGGCCTCGGAGCAGGACGAGGGCAAGCTGCAGTCTTGATTTAACTACTGCCTGTGCCGGCCTCTTCGCGGGTAAACCCGCTCCCACAGGGGTATCACAAGCTGTGGGAGCGGGTTTACCCGCGAAGAGGCCGGCCCTGATCAGACAAAGGCCATTTGGCAGAAAAACACTTCCAATTCCACAAAACACTCTACTCTCCAGTGCGTTGCGCGTATGATGCGCGCCCGCTTTCACTACTACACCGGGAGGTGCCCAGATGAGTGACAAAGACCTGCAAGACCAACAACCCACCCCGCCGTCCGGCGAAAAACTGCAGAAAGTACTGGCGCGTATCGGCGTCGGCTCGCGTCGTGACGTCGAGGCCTGGATCGGCCAGGGCCGTATCAAGGTCAACGGCGTCGAGGCCACCCTGGGCCTGCGCGTCGACCTGCACGACGCCATCACCGTCGACGGCAAGCTGATCAAGCGTGTCGAGGCCGCCGAGGCGACCCGCCGCGTGATCATGTACAACAAGCCCGACGGCGAGATCTGCACCCGTGACGACCCGGAAGGCCGCCCGACCGTGTTCGACCGCCTGCCGCGCCCGAAAGAGGGGCGCTGGATCAACATCGGCCGCCTGGACATCAACACCACCGGCCTGCTGTTGTTCACCACCGACGGTGAGCTGGCCAACCGCCTGATGCACCCGTCCTATGAAATGGACCGCGAGTACGCCGTGCGTGTGCGCGGCGAGGTCGACGACGACATGGTCGACCGCCTCAAGGCCGGCGTGGTGCTCGAGGACGGTCCGGCCAAGTTCACCGATATCCAGAAGGCACCGGGTGGCGAAGGCTTCAACCACTGGTACCACTGCGTGGTGATGGAAGGCCGCAACCGTGAGGTGCGCCGCCTGTGGGAGTCCCAGGGCGTGGTGGTCAGCCGCCTGAAGCGCGTGCGTTTCGGCCCGGTGTTCCTCAACTCCGATCTGCCGATGGGTCGCTGGCGCGAAATGAGCCAGGGCGAGATCGACATCCTCGCCGCCGAAGTCGGCCTGCAGCCGGTGGCGCTGCCGGAGATGAAGCTCAAGGCCAAGGACAAGCTCGAGCGCCTGCAGCGCAAGTCGACCCGCCCGCTGGGGCGTGGCGAGCGTGTGCGCACCCTGCGTCCGGCCGCCGAAGGGCAGGGCGAGCGCCCGGCGCGCGCGCCGCGTGAAGAGGCTGCACCACGCAAGGGCAGCCGCGGCAGCGCGGTGGCCGAGCGCCCGAGCGAGATGCGCAAGCGTCCAGCCCGTCCCGAAGGCGACAAGCCAGCCGGTCGTGGTCGCGGCAAGCCGCGTGGCTGATCTGGCCCGGTAACGAAAGAGCCAGCCTTCGGGCTGGTTTTTTTGTGCCTGTTGAAAAGGAAGTCCCTCGATACGCATCCCAGTGTAGGAGCGGGCTTGCCCCGCGATGGGCCGCAAAGCGGCCCCAAGTACCTGAACAGACAGAATTTTTCCCGACCGGTGGCAAATTTTCAAACCACCTTGTAAAGAAAACTATACGATTCTGGGCCTTTTCCCCGGCTTGCCTGTGCTTCCCCACTCTTCGTCACAAAATCTTTCCAAGACTTGCGCGCCAGAGCCTCCCCGGTCCCCTTCACCCCCTTCCCAAACCCCCGCCCAAACGTTGAGATAGCGCCATTGCCGTGTGCAGAGCCAGGCAGGATAGCCAGGCATCGAAAACAACAAAATGGAGGCGCCATGTACGCCGATCACTCCGCCTTTTCAGGCCTTCACCCCAGGACCGGTGCGTTTTTTCCACAGGAAACGATGCAACGCGTTGACGCCTGCGCGTTTGCAGGGGTATACAATGCGCCGCGTTTTACCTGTGACCCCCTTGCGTACCGCGCACGCTTGCTGACACCCGGTTGATCCGCACCTGGCTACCAAGGCCACGAGCGACTTCCCGTCACAAGTATCCAAGGTAACCACCTTGCCCATTCCGCTGCGCCACGAGTGCGGTGGGTCCGATTCCGTCACAGATAAAAACAAGCAGGTGACTTCGTTCATGAGTGGACATAATTCACAGTCTGGCGAACTCAAGCGTGGCTTGAAGAACCGCCATATCCAACTGATCGCCCTGGGTGGCGCGATCGGCACCGGATTGTTCCTGGGCTCGGCCGGCGTGATGAAGTCCGCCGGTCCGTCGATGATCCTCGGCTATGCGATCTGCGGTTTCATCGCCTTCATGATCATGCGCCAGCTCGGCGAGATGATCGTCGAGGAGCCGGTGGCCGGCTCCTTCAGCCACTTCGCGCACAAGTACTGGGGCGGTTTCGCCGGCTTCCTGTCGGGCTGGAACTGCTGGGTGCTGTACATCCTGGTGGGCATGTCGGAGCTGTCGGCAGTGGGCAAGTATGTCCATTACTGGTGGCCGGAGATCCCGACCTGGGTCACCGCGGCGGCATTCTTCCTGCTGATCAACGCCATCAACCTGATGAACGTGAAGTTCTTCGGTGAGGCCGAGTTCTGGTTCGCGATCATCAAGGTCGCCGCCATCGTCGGCATGATCGGCCTGGGCGCCTACCTGCTGACCAGCGGCAGTGGTGGCCCGGAAGCGTCGGTGACCAACCTGTGGGCCCATGGCGGCTTCTTCCCGCATGGCGTCAGCGGCCTGGTCATGGCCCTGGCCTTCATCATGTTCTCCTTCGGTGGCCTGGAAATGCTCGGCTTCACCGCGGCCGAGGCCGACAAGCCGAAGACCGTGATCCCCAAGGCGATCAACCAGGTCATCTACCGCATCCTGATCTTCTACGTGGGTGCCCTGGTGGTGCTGCTGTCGCTGACCCCATGGGACAGCCTGGTGGCCAGCATCGACGCGTCCGGCGGCAGCTACGGCAGCAGCCCGTTCGTCCAGGTCTTCTCGCTGCTGGGTAGCGACGTGGCCGCGCACCTGCTGAACTTCGTGGTCCTGACCGCGGCGCTGTCGGTGTACAACAGCGGTACCTACTGCAACGCCCGCATGCTCCTGGGCATGGCCGAGCAGGGCGATGCCCCGGCGGCGCTGGCCAAGGTCGACCGTCGCGGCGTGCCGGTACGTTCGATCCTGGTGTCGGCGGCCGTGACCCTGATCGCGGTGCTGCTCAACTACCTGATGCCGCAGAACGCCCTGGAGCTGCTGATGTCGCTGGTGGTGGCGACCCTGGTGATCAACTGGGCGATGATCAGCTACTCGCACCTGAAGTTCCGCCAACACCTCGACCGCACTGGCCAAAAGCCGCTGTTCAAGGCGCTGTGGTACCCGTACGGCAACTACCTGGTGCTGGCCTTCGTGGTGCTGATCCTCGGCATCATGCTGCAGATCCCGGGCATCCAGGTGTCGGTGTACGCCATGCCGGTATGGCTGGTGGTGATGTATGTGTTCTACGTGCTCAAGAGCAAGCGTGGGGCGCAGGCCAACGGCGCTGCCGGTAGCGTGGCCAAGTAAGCGTCGAGGCGCTTCGAGAAAACCCGATGCCGGGTGACTGGCATCGGGTTTTTTGTTGTCTGTACCGGCCTCTGCGCGGGTAAACCCGCTCCCACAGGGGGCACAGAACCTGTGGGAGCGGGTTTACCCGCGAATGGCCGGCTCTGGCAATCGATGACTCAGATCTGTTCCAGCAACCAGCCACGAAACGCCCGCAACGAAGGCAATGCCTCATTCCTTGGCGGGTAGATCAGGTAATAACTGCGCTGGCTGGCAAACGGCGCCCCCGGGCTGAACAGCTCGCCACTGGCCAGTTCCTCCTCCACCAGAATCCTGGGCACCAGGCCAATCCCTATCCCCGCCCGCACCGCCTGGATCAAATGTGACGTCAGCTCGAAGCTCGGCCCCAGGCGCATCGAGCGGTGGGGCAGGGCGTGGTGGGAGAACCATTCGCCCCAGGCGTGTGGATTGTTGGCGACGTTGAGCAGCACCTCTTCGCTGATCCGCGCCGGGCACCAGTCCTGGCCATCGCGAGCGCTGTCCGGCGGCAGGATCACCACCAGTTCCTCGGCGTGCAGGCGATGACAGACCAGCCCGGGCAGGTCGTGGGTGGCCACGCCGATGGCCGCGTCGATCTCGCTGGTGTCGAAGTTGATTGCCTCGATACGGGAATGAATGTGCACCAGCATGCCCGGATGAGCGCCATAGAACGCATGCAGGCGCGGCAGCAGCCATTTCGAGCCGAAGGTCGGTAGGGTCGCCAGGCGCAGGGTACCGACCCCGGACTGATAGGCCAGGGCTTGCAGGGTGGCGCTGCGGATACGCCCCAAGGCTTCGCTCAGCTCGCGCTGGTAAAGACGGCCCACGTCGGTCAGTTGCACCTGGCGCCCCTCGCGGCGGAACAGGGTGAGCCCCAGTTGCTGTTCCAGCGCCTGCACCTGGCGACTTACCGCGCTCTGGGTCAGCGACAGCTCGGCGGCGGCGCGGGTGTAGCTTTCATGTCGCGCGGCGGCCTCGAAGGCCAGTAGCAGCGACATCGAAGGGGTGAGGTGGCGGTAATTCATTCATAAAGCTCATCGATAGCGGCAGGAATATCCGTTTGCCCCTGGCGCGAAACTACAGGAACATGGGCGTATTCGTCATGCGGTATAGATCATTCATACCGTAGTCGCAGGAAATACAACATCTCGTGGGAGCGGGCTTGCCCCGCGAAAGGGCCGGGACAGGCG